>JBCBCD010000465.1:0-5866 GCA_038530915.1 Bacteroidota bacterium | reverse complement strand
CTACCCGCTTACCATCCTGAGCTGCTTCAATGGCTTTATAAAGACTTTCATTGGTCACCCTACACAACTTCATGACTTCATCAGATACATCTCCAATAGGGAAAGTGTAAGCCGAATCACCAAAAAACTCATCTTTCAAAACCCCACAATCAATAGATACGATATCACCATCTTCAAATATTTGATCTTTAGTTGGAATTCCGTGTACTACCTGCTCATTTTTAGAAACACAGAGTGTAGCCGGAAAACCTCTATAGCCTTTGAAGGCTGGTTCAGCACCATGATCACGAATCAATTCTTCTGCCGCCTTATCAATCTCAATCCCACTTATTCCTGGTTTAAGTAGGGTAGCCACATGTGCCAATGCTTTACACACCAACAAGCAGCTGGTTCTAATCATTTCAATTTCCTCTTCTGTTTTATAGAAAACCATCTTCATATTCAAACTCAGTATTTGATCTGCCGATATAGGCGAATTGATTATCTCAGAAAAAAGTAGATGAGCAATGCATGCTTAAGCACTCATTGCTCATCACTGAACTTAACCTAATAAAGTTCAGAAATATATTCATTCAGAACCAGAACTAAATCTAGATGATTACATTCCGGCACCAATTCCTTGCATTTTACTTCCACTACCTCTACCCTGGATTCTTCCAGACTTAACCAAACCGTCATATTTCTTCATTAATAAGTGGCTTTCAATTTGTTGTAATGTGTCTAATACAACTGCTACTAAGATCAATAAAGAAGTACCTCCGAAGAAGATCGCAAAACCTGTATTGATTCCAAAAGCTACCGCAAAAGCAGGTAGTATAGCAATCAAACCTAAGAAAATGGATCCAGGTAAAGTAATACGAGAAGTAATGGCATCAATAAAATCAGCTGTTGGTGCTCCTGGCTTGATACCCGGAATGAATGCGTTTTGACGCTTCAAATAGTCCGCGTATTGAGTAGGATTTACCAAAAGTGCTGTATACACATATGTAAACAATACAACCAGCACAAAAGTTATAAGACTTGAAATTGCTGAGAATGGATCAATCAAGGATCTCATGATCCAGCTTGAATTAATGTCAGATTCAGCACCAGCAAAAAACTGTGCTACAGTTGCAGGTAAAAACATCAATGCCTGAGCAAAGATGATAGGCATTACACCTGCTGCATTTACTTTTAATGGGATATAATCACGACGGCCCGCTTGAGGCATAGAAGAAGATCCTCTACCTACCATTCGTTTGGCAAACTGAACCGGAATCTTCCTAACTGCCTGTACGATCAGTATGGTCACCATTATTATACCAAAGAATGCTGCCATTTCCAATACAAACAATAATGCTCCACCACTATCTAATCTTGAAGTAAATTCGAATGCTAATGCACCTGGTAAAGAAGCAATGATACCTACTGTAATCAATAATGATACACCGTTGCCGATACCTCTATCCGTTATACGCTCACCCAACCACATGGCAAAGATTGTACCCGCAGAAAGGATGATGATATTAGCTATCCAAAACAAGCCACCTGGTACAGCTGCAGAAACAGCCCCTTGTGCTTTAATGTATGCTAGGTAACCACCGCCTTGAACTAAAGTGATAGCTACTGTCAACAATCTGGTTATTTGATTCAGTTTTCTTCTTCCTGATTCTCCTTCTTTCTGTTGCAGTCTTTGGAAATATGGTACTGCAAAGCCTAAAAGCTGAATAATGATAGAAGCAGTAATATAAGGCATGATACCTAGTGCAAAAACAGAAGCATTTGCAAAAGCACCTCCAGTAAATATGTTTATCAAACCAACCAAATCTGTTGGGGCTCCACTTCCACCCTGAGATGCACTTTCCAAAGCTGAAGGAATTACACCTGGAAGTACGATAAATGTTCCAAACCTAAACACTGCTAACATTCCAAACGTGAACAAAATACGATTACGTAGCTCCTTGATCTTCCAAATATTCCGTAAGGTTGTAATAAACTTTTTCATTGTACTCTTTGGTTTAAGCAATATTAATACTTCCTCCTTGCTTTTCAATAGCTTCTTTAGCAGAAGCTGAACAAGCATGTGCAGTAACGCTAATCTTAGATGACAATTCGCCAGTAGCCAAGATCTTTACCTTGTCTGTTTTTCTGACAATTTTATTTTCTACCATGAAAGACAGATCGATAGTATCTACACTATACTTTTCTGCGATGGCTTGCAGCCTTTCCAAATTAATAGGAACGAATTCCGTTCTATTAGGATTTTTGAAACCACGTTTAGGCAAACGCATTTGTAGAGGCATCTGCCCCCCTTCAAAATTCCTTTTAATTTTATAACCTGATCTTGACTTAGCCCCCTTATGACCACGAGTTGATGTTCCACCTCTTCCAGATCCTTGACCACGGGCAATTCTCTTGCGGCTTTTAGTTGCTCCCGATGCAGGTTTTAAAGTATGTAACTTCATTATATTCGAATTTAACAATACGTAATTTAAAAAGTTGCTTTTGACAACTAGTACTAGCAGTTATTCTGCGTCTTCTACCCTTATCAAGTGATTGACTTTAGCAACCATCCCCATAATCTGTGGAGTTGCCTCATGAATAACAGTGTGATTGATTTTGCGAAGGCCTAAAGCTTTAACAGTATCTTTCTGTTTCCTTGGGCGATCGATCAAGCTTTTAACCTGAGTTATTTTAATCTTAGCCATTCCTACCTATGTTGATTAACCATTGAAAAGTTTATCCAAATCCACATTTCTTTGCTTAGCAATCATCATAGGACTTCTCAACTTAGATAGTGCATCTATGGTTGCTTTCACAACATTGTGAGAATTAGAAGATCCCTGAGATTTAGCAAGTACATTATGTACACCTGCAATTTCAAGAACAGCACGCATCGCACCTCCTGCAATTACACCTGTACCATCAGATGCCGGCTTGATCAATACTTTTCCCGCACCATACTTCCCCTTTACTTCATGAGGAATAGTACCCTTATGTAGTGGAAACTTAACCAAGTTTTTCTTTGCATCATCAACTGCCTTAGCAATTGACTCCTGAACATCACGTGCCTTACCTAGACCATGACCAACAGTACCTTTACCGTCACCTACTACTACAACTGCAGCAAAGCTGAAAGTACGTCCACCCTTGGTAACCTTAGCAACACGATTAAGATTAACCAACTTTTCCTTTAATTCGGTTTCTGCTGGTTTAATTCTGTCTTTATTATTTGAATTTCTCTTTGCCATCCTAAACAGGTGTAAATGTTATTAGAAATTTAATCCTCCTTCTCTTGCTCCTTCAGCAAGAGCCTTAACGCGGCCATGATACAAATAACCACCTCTATCAAAAACCACTGTTGAAATATCAGCAGATTTTGCGCGTTCTGCCAATAACTGACCTACCGCTTTTGCTTGATCAGTTTTGTTTATGCTTTTGTCAATAGACGAATCCAAAGTACTTGCCGAAGCCAAAGTAGTACCTGCCAAGTCATCAATCAACTGAGCATAGATTGCTTTGTTACTACGAAAGACGCTCAATCTAGGTTTCTGTTGCGTACCTGCGATCTTGTTTCTTATTCTGTAGTGTATCTTCTGCCTTTTTTCTCTTTTTGAAACAGCCATAATTCTTTTTTTCTGACTTAGTGTAACATATATGAATGAAACCCAAGTCGCCATTCACAATTGACTATTATTTTGAAGCAGTTATTATTTACCTGCTGCTTTACCTGCTTTACGACGAATTTCTTCACCTTTGAAGCGAACACCTTTTCCTTTGTAAGGCTCAGGTTTTCTAAATGCTCTGATCTTAGCAGCTACCTGCCCGATCAATTCCTTATCAACACTTTCCAAAACTACCATCGGAGGCTTACCTTTCTGAGAGATGGTCTCTAGTTTTACCTCTTTTGGAATAACAAAGATGATAGGGTGAGAGTAACCCAATGTGAGTTCCAGTACCTGGCCAGTATTAGAAGCACGATAACCGACACCCACTAGCTCCAACTCTTTTTTGTACCCCTTAGAAACACCATGCACCATATTACTGATCAAAGATCTGTAAAGGCCATGCATAGCCTTGTGGCGCTTCTGCTCTGTAGGACGTTCTACCGTCAACACTCCATCATCGATCTTGATGCTCATATCAGGATCGATTTGCTGAGACAATTCTCCCTTTGGTCCTTTGACTTTGACCATATTGCCTTTACTTACATCTATTGTAACACCTCCAGGGATTGAGATTGGACTTTTTCCTATACGTGACATTTCTCAGTAATTTTGAACCTTCACAATGAATTAGTAAATATAACACAGCAACTCGCCACCCACATTCTTTTCTTTTGCTTGCTTTCCGGTCATCACTCCACTAGAAGTAGAGACAATCACGATTCCAAGGCCATTAATGATACGTGGAATCTCAGTAGATTTAGCATATTTTCTCAAACCAGGCTTACTAATACGACCCAATTTTTGAATGACTGGTTTCTTAGTATTTGGATTGTACTTAAGAGCTATTTTGATCACCCCCTGTGTACCTTTTTTATTTTCTTCGTCAAACTTATACTTGAGGATATAACCTTGATCGTAAAGAATTTCAGTGATGCGCTTCTTAGTATTTGAAGAAGGGATATCAACTATTCTGTGCCCTGCTAACTGGGCGTTTCTAATACGCGTTAAATAATCAGCAATAGAATCTGATACTGCCATTGATAAATAATTGCGCTAAGTGGTTTTCACGCTCTTGTGAACCTTCCCAGCTATGAAAAAATGTATGTTTTACCAGCTTGACTTAGTCACTCCTGGAATTTTTCCTTGGTTGGCCATTTCGCGGAACTTCACACGACAAATACCAAACTGACGCATATAGCCTTTTGGACGACCAGTCAATTTACATCTGTTGTGCAAGCGAATTGGATTAGAATTGCGAGGCAATTTATCCAACTCCTCCCAACGTCCTTCCTCTTTCAACTGCTTGCGCAAGTCAGCATATTTTTTAGCCAACTTTGCTCTCTTAACCTCTCTAGCGATAACCGATTTACGAGCCATAATGTATATATATTTACTATTTTCTTTGATTCTTGAATGGCAAACCCATTAACTTAAGCATTGCCAAAGCTTCTGCGTCTGTTCTAGCAGTAGTTACGAATGTAATGTCCATCCCCTGGATATTGCTGATTTTATCCAAATCAATTTCAGGGAAAATGATTTGTTCTGTAATACCCATTGAATAGTTACCTCTACCATCAAAGCTTTTATCGTTGATCCCTCTAAAGTCACGTACCCTTGGAAGAGCAACAGTAATCAAACGATCCAGAAACTCAAACATACGTTGGTCTCTAAGCGTTACTCTTGCGCCGATAGTCATACCTTCACGAAGCTTAAAGTTAGAAACAGATTTCTTAGCCTTTGTAGGTACTGCCTTCTGACCAGCGATCAAAGTCATCTCTTTCAAAGAATTCTCTATCAACTTCTTATCCTGAGTAGCTTTACCAATACCTTGGTTGATACAAATCTTTTGCAACCTTGGCACCTGCATGACAGTAGAATATTGAAATTGTTCCATCAATGCGGGTACAACTTCCTCTTTATACTTTACCTTTAGTCTTGGAATGTAGCTCATCACTAAATAATTTCTCCAGATTTTTTAGAATATCTGACGATCTTGCCGTCCTCATTTAACTTGCGACCAACTCTAGTAGGTTCACCGCTCTTAGGATCTACCAACATCAAATTCGAAATGTGAATAGGTGCCGGTATTTCACTAATACCACCAGGATTATCCTGAGTCGGTTTATTGTGTTTTTTCATGACATTGACACCGTCCACGATGGCTTTGTTTTTGTCAGGAAAAACCTCAAGCACTTCGCGTGTGCGCTCTCTATCTTTGT
>JBCBCD010000464.1:0-5869 GCA_038530915.1 Bacteroidota bacterium | reverse complement strand
CAAACTGATTTATATTTCGAACGGATTGTTGAAGAAGTGAGGGATTCGGTTTTATTTGCTGAGCTGGATCAGTTTATTGTTAAGGCAACTCCTGAAACTAGACAGAAAAAGACCAAAGAGTTGGGTTTTATGACTCCCAGTTCCAGTAATTTATCTAAAAAAGTAATCTCCACTTTTTCTATTACTACCGATGAAAGTTTTCCTCAAAGCAATGAAAAGGATACCACTTTTAAAATAAATAGAATTGGAGTCAGCTTGGATCCTAAAGTAAAAAGGATACATGACAAAATCACGCTTAAAGCAATAACCATGGCCATGGAAAAAGATGGTCAAGAAACAGTAAGCATATCACTGGGAAGAAGTCCACTCCCTTTAGATGTATTAAAAGTTGCGTTGGAAGATTCCATGTCAATAGCAGAAACGCCCATGAACGTCTTTGTTAGCAAAACCTTTTCCTATGATAGTTTATCTCAAAAGAGAAGCATACTCTCCATTATTGACAACAATTCTTCCAATGATAAAGGAATAATAAAAACACCGTTTTACTATGCTCAAATAGAAAACACCACAATGTTTTTGTGGCAACAAATTATTCCTCAATTGTTTTTTTCCTTATTTCTTTTCTCCATTACAACGGTATCTTTTCTATTCATTTTTAGAAACTGGAAACAACAACAACGTTTAACTCAACTTAAAAACGATTTTATAAGTAATATAACGCATGAATTGAAAACGCCAATTACAACCGTAGGTGTAGCCCTTGAGGCCATTAGTAATTTTGATGTTATCAAAGATCCTGTCCGTACAGATGAATATCTGGGTATTGCAAGAGGCGAATTGAAAAGACTTAACTTATTAGTAGATCGAGTTTTACAGTTGTCTAAGTTTGAGCGCAATACACCAACACTTAAACTGGAAACCATCCATCTAGATGAGTTGATAGAACAAATTTTAGCTTCTATGAAGTTACAGTTTGAGAAAAAAAGAGCTCATATTTATTACAAGAACTTCTCTCCTTCTCCAGTCATAGAAGGTGACCTCACTCATTTAAGTAGTGTCATTTATAACTTAATAGATAATGCTTTAAAATATTCCAGTCACAATCCTTCCATTGAAATCATTATAGACGAAACGCCTGACGGACAACTTGTCTTCTCTGTACAAGACAATGGTTTAGGAATTCCTAAGTCCTATCAAAACAAAGTATTTGATAAGTTTTTCAGGGTTCCATCAGGAGATAGACACAATACTAAAGGACACGGTCTGGGCCTCAATTATGTTGCTGGAATAGTCAAACTACATCAAGGTCATATTTTTTTAGATAGTGAAGTTAATCAAGGCAGTACCTTTACCATTCATTTACCCAAAACACAAAGCCACTATGTCTAAAGCGAAAGTACTATACGTAGAAGATGAACCCTTTTTAGGTAAGATTGTCAAAGAGAGCCTTGAGTCCAGATCTTTCCATGTGAATATGATAGCAGATGGCGAGCATGTTTTAAAAGCATTTCAAGTTTTTCAACCGGATATATGTGTTTTGGATGTCATGCTACCGAATGTAGATGGCTTTACTTTGGGAAGTCAAATCAGAGCTATAGATCCACAGATGCCTATTATCTATTTGACTGCTAAAAACCAGACCGAAGATGTAATCAAAGGATTCCAATCTGGAGGTAATGACTACCTTAAGAAGCCTTTTAGTATGGAAGAATTGATCATTCGCATAGATAATCTTATGCAGTTGACAGCCGGTATTGTTCCCAACCCGGGATCAAAACCGCTGTTAGATGGTGCTTTTAGTTTTGGTGATTTTACTTTCAATCCCAACACATACGAGCTAAAAAATCATGTGATGGAAAAACAACTCTCGCATCGCGAAGCAGAGCTACTCAAAATCTTTTTAAAGAACCCCAATCAAGCCATCGATAGAAAAGAGATATTGAAAGAAATCTGGGGCGATGACTCTTTCTTTAATTCCAGAAACCTGGATGTGTACATCACAAAACTGAGAGCTTACTTCAAAAGTGATGAATCGATTCAAATCATTACATTGAAAGGAGTGGGTTATCGATTTATTGGCCTTTAGATTTCTCACCATGGAGTACATGGATTACTCCATGGTGAAAAAATTTCTTACTTCTTCTGCTTAGCAGGAGTATTATAAGGTGGAGGTGTCACATCCACTTTCTTGATTCCATTTAATTGTTTGAGTAATTCAGCTACTGCAGCCTCTAGTTGAGGATCTTTGCCAGCCTCTAAAGACTTAGCATCTTGTCTAACCGGAATATCAGGTGCTACTCCTTCATTTTCAGCAATGTATTTTTTGTTGATCGGATCAAAAACAGCATTGTCCGGAGCAGTTAGTGCACCACCATCAACTAAGCCGTAATGTACAGATGATTTTACCAATCCGCCCCATGTGGTGGCTCCTATCAACTTACCTGCATTCTGCTGTCTAAACACCCATGGGAAGAAGTCTCCACCACTACCTGCCAATTCATTAATCAGTAGTACTTTGGGACCTAAGATACCTGCCGGTAATTGGAAGGCTTTGCCATTAGGTACTTCATTGGTAATTGCTGCTCTTAATTTACGCGTCATCAAATCGACCATATAATCATCGAGTAAACCACCACCATTAAAACGTTCATCTATTACAGCACCTTCCTTATCTTGCTGAGCAAATAAATAGCGATTAAAAGAAACATAACCTGGTCCTCCTGTATTAGGTACCCACACATAAGCCAAACGACCATTGGATAACTCATCTACCATACGTCTGTTATCTTCTACCCAAGCACGCTGACGCAAAGCCGATTCACTTCTAATTGGCTCTATAATTTCTGTCCAGGAATCTTCAAATTGTGGTTTATCGTTAAGGTGCAAAGTAGTTTGTTCACCTGCAGTACCATCTAAGTATTCATAGGGATCTTGATCAGTTGTCAGTTCCATTCCATTGACTCCTACTACGTAATAGCCTTCTTCTACTTTCATACCCGGTCTGTCTAGTGGACTTGTTAAACCTGGATTCCAGCTTTCAGTAGTATAGATTCTGTCTATTTTCCATCTTCCTCCATCCGCAGATAGATCAGCCCCCAATACACCAACTTGATTGCGCTCTACCCTTGGATAGTCGCCACCGAAAACAAAGCTATGTCCTACAGATAATTCTCCATTTACCTGATCTAAAATATAGGTCAAGTCAGAGCGGTGTCTGATGTGTTCTACTAATGGTGCATAACGCTCGTATACGGTTTGCCAATTTCTTCCATGAATATTTGGATCATAGAAATAATCTCTTTCATATCGCCAAGCCTCTTCAAACATCTGCTTCCATTCAGCCATTCTATCCAACTTCATTTTGAGGTTTACTCTTACATTTTTGCCACTCTTTCCACTTGGAGCACCTGTGCTTGTCACTTTCCAACCTTGCGTTTGTACCAGCATATTTTTACCATCTGCAGAAATAGTGAACTGTCTTACACCACTTAAATATTCAGCTGGCTTTCTGGTTTTAAGGGAAAACTTTTGGATAACAAATCCTCTTGCTCCAGGCTTTCTTTCTGCAAAAAATACAGATCCGGCAGGTCCTGCTGCTGTTGCAAAATAATTAGCTGTCGGCATAGGAAGAGCAATAGTTCTTCTGTCGACTCCTTCAAAGTCTATTTTGATGCCT
Source organism: Bacteroidota bacterium (assembly GCA_038530915.1). GTDB lineage: Bacteria > Bacteroidota > Bacteroidia > Chitinophagales > Saprospiraceae > JANQPA01. The sequence goes on along the minus strand of JBCBCD010000464.1, from coordinate 2,193 downwards.
TCATCTTTTGGTTTTTCTTCTTCCTTACTATCTGCTTTTTCTTCTTTTTCCTCTTCTTCTTTTTTCTCCATCTCTTCTTTCTTTTCTTCCTTTGGTTTTTCTTTCACTTCTTCCTCATCACTTCTTGGAATAAAAGGAGAATCGACCCCATCTTGTAACACAACCACATAAGCTGCATAACGAGGATCTGCAGTAATAGCGCTTGTATTGGCCCAGCCTGATCCTAGGGCTACATCTGTACTTGCCAGAAAATAAAAGTGTTTTTTATCTCTATCCCACGCCGGGGCAAAGGCATCGGCAAAAGGATTGGTCAAAGCTTCCGCTTTTTTGGTATCCATATCCCAAATGACAATACTTCTGAAGTTATTACTACCTGATTTTGCGTACGCCAATTTCTTAGAATCCGGAGCCCATGTTAGTCCCATACCACCTCTTTCCAAATTGATGCCCCCTACATCTGCAGTAATGATTTCCCCACTTTCAATATTGATTACTCTGACTCTCACATCATCATCCTCAAAAGCAATGTACTTCCCATCTGGTGACCAAGTGGGCTCCCAAGCCATTTTTGATTCTCCTATGCTGAGTTTTTTAGGCTCAGACATGCCATCCTGATCGGCAAGGTAAAGCGCATATCCTTTGCCATCCATATCTGAGAACCAAGCAATTTTGTCACCGTTTGGAGACCAAATTGGAGCCCGGTCTGCCGCATTAGAACTTTGGGTCAAATTTCTGGCATTGCCATATTCAACTGGTACTGTAAAAATTTCACCTCTTGCCGCCATTAAAGCTCTTTTTCCGGTAGGAGATAAAGAAATGGAGCCCGCTCTGTTAGATAAATCTTCCCACTTGGTTTCTGACCATGGGAAATCACCTTGTACAAGAATACTCACTTTCGAAGCACGTCCATTGGTGGGATTTACTTTGTGCAAATAACCGTCTTGCTCTACAATCAATTGACCATCACCTGCTGATAGCCATTTAACATCTGTGCCTTTGAATTTGGTCACTTGCTTTAATGCTTCAGTAGCAGGATTATATGACCAAACATTCATCGTCCAGTTTCTATCAGATAAGAAATAAATCATATCTCCCATCCAGAGTGGCTGAAGATCTGTTGTTTTATCATTAGGAAGTAAGACTTCACTATTGTCTTCTGTATTTAAAATTATTAAAGGTGTATTTTGACCTCCACGATAGGCTCTCCACTCATCATCCCAACGTGACATTTTATCAATGACCAATTTCTTTCCATCAGGTGAAAAGCTTCCATCATTCCCCCATTGAGCAGACAAAAGTGTGGAAGGGCCTCCATCAACAGATACCGTCCACAAACGATTGTAACTCGAAGGGGCAGTTTCTCTTGAGGATGCGTAGAGTACATGTTTGCCATCATTAGTCCAGCCTCTAACAGCAGAAGTCGATGGATACCATGTTAGTCTTTTGGGCATGCCACCATCTTTTGAAACGACATATACAGCAGTTGTACCTGCTCTATTAGAAGAAAAGGCAATCATACTACCATCAGGGGAAAAGTGAGGGTTACTTTCTACTGCTGGTGTACTTGTAATTCTTTTAACATTTTGACCATTCTGATCAGAGACCCATATATCACCTCCATAGATGAAGGCGATATTATTGGAGTTCATTGTAGGCTGTCTTAGCAGTCTTGTTTCTTGTGCTTTAGCAACTGTACAAATAGATACAGCAATGATTAAAATAGCAAAGGTTTGTAATAGTTGGAAAGGTTTGTTCATCGTAATATTTTGATTTGTAAATTGAGGAGAATTCAAATAAAGATTACTCAAAATAGTAATTCATTTAATAATTAGTAGGCCATTGTATACTACTTTAGACGAAAAAACTTTCTAAAATGATGTATAGCTTAATTTAGTTGGTGGGTTAACTGAAAATTAATTTTTTTTACTACTCTATTGATTATCAATGTCCCCGTCATTTACATTACCTAATATTATATTATTGTTATCTTTTTATTAAATTCACAACATTCTGTTTACTATATTTGTCTTATAGTTGAAAGTCAAGTCTTCTAATTTAATCGTGTATATTGCTAGTTACTAATCACTAATATTTAGTACTCCAATCTGTAAGCATTCACTTGGGAGCTTATCTATCTCACTTGTGTGTTTGCCATCGACTTTAAGGCTTACCTTTCTTTATTTCATTATTAAT
>JBCBCD010000463.1:0-5872 GCA_038530915.1 Bacteroidota bacterium | reverse complement strand
TACAGACCGTTCACAAGCAAGAAAGTTCTACACCACTCATATTACAAATGATGAGCGCTATTTAGTGGTCAATGCACAATCTCCTGTTGATCATACAAGCCTGTATGCTATTGATTTGAGAAACAACAGCATCAAAACATTGATCGAAAGAAAAGAAGGTACCTTTGAATACATTGGCCAGAGTGGTAATCAGATCCTGTTACTAACCAATTGGGATGCACCTTTTAAACGCATTATCAGTTACAACTTAAATGCAAAGTTACCGACTGCAAGGATTGTCGTGAGAGAAGCAAAAAAGGTGTTGCAAACAGCCAGACATTTTGGCAACTACACCTTGGCTGCCTATAGTGAAGAAGGAAACTTAGAGTTGGTTTTGTTTGATGGATCATTCCGAATGGTTCATAACATAGATTTACCGGAAGTAGGGCATGTCGAAGATATTACTTTTGATGCCACGGTTGAACATGCCTATTTTAAATATTCTGGCTTGATCAGTCCACCAAAAATTCATGAATTGGATCTAAAGACCGGGCGATTAAACACATTTAGCCTTCCAATTGTGCCATTTAGTGAAGGACAATATTCAATGCGAAAAACTTATTTCAGAAGCTTAGATGGAGAACAGGTTCCCATGTTTTTATTAAGCAAAAGAAACTTGGCACCTACTGAAGAGAGTCCGGTATTATTGGTAGCTTCGGGCTCACAAAATGAAGCACTTCACCTGAAATACAATGCAACAGGCTTGCATCTAATTCCCTTATTTCTTGAAAACGATGGGATGGTAGCCATTCCTATGATAAGAGGCAATGATCAATTGGGAGATTATTGGTTTAAAAATGGGTCAAGAATCAATAGACAAAGAGGCTTGGATGATTTTGAGGCAGCGGCCACCTATCTTATACAACAGCGATTTACATCTGTTGAAAAATTAGCGGTTTATGGTCATGGTCCGGTAGGAAGTATGATTAGCTTGGCTGGTATGGTACAGCGTCCGGATCTTTACAAGGTGGTTGTAGGCAGAAATGGCATTTATGATATAATGAATTATCATAAATATGGAAATGATTGGAAGTATGGAACAGAGATTGGATTGGGAATAGTAGCGAAAGAATTTGATCCTTTATTGTCAATTGCACCTATGAGACATGCTATTCAGACGGATTATCCGGCAGTATTGTTGTGTACTGCTTTATCTGGCAATGAGGTTTCTCCCATACACACTGCAAAGTTAATTGCTAATATACAGCAGAAGAAAGAAAATAAAGTCCCTGTATTAATGCGGGTACCAATGACTGATAATCAATCGAAATCTTCTTTTTTGACTGCCGAGACAGCAGAGGGTGCTGATATTATGGCTTTCATCTTTTATCAGTTGAAGATGAGTATTTCATCTGTAAGCAAAAATGATGAATTAGGATGATGTTTAAAATAGGTTTTTTGCCTGTTCGGATTTGGGATGTTTTAGATATCCTGATCGTTGGATACTTGATGTATCAAATCTATCGATTGTTGAAGGGAAATATAGCGTTCAACATATTCGTAGGTGTCTTAACCTTGTATGTTGTTTGGTGGTTGGTCAATCAGTTGAACATGGATTTATTGGGGGCTGTATTGGACCAATTTGTTAGAGTTGGGGTCATCATATTAATCATCATTTTTCAACCCGAAGTGCGACGGTTTTTGCTTTTCTTGGGTAACAGCACACTCCGGCAGCGTTCGAATGTTTTAGGGCGTTTCTTAGATCGGAATTTTGAAGGTGGAGAGCAAAGAGATCAACAAATACAAGCTATTAAAAAAGCCATGATGAAGATGAGTAAGCATAAAGTAGGAGCTTTGATTGTAGCAAGTAAGAACCTGAACCTTGAAGGGGTTATTACTGCTGGTGTTCAAATGGATGCAGTAGTAAGTGAACCATTACTAGAAAGTATATTTAATAAGCATAGTCCATTGCATGATGGGGCAGTTGTCATTGAAGGTGGTAAGATCAAACAGGCTAGTAGCGTCCTGCCTATTTCTGAAAACCGAAATTTACCCAAAAGTGCCGGACTAAGACATCGAGCAGCTGTGGGAATAACAGAAAAAACGAGAGTAGCTTCTTTTATTGTTTCAGAAGAAACGGGAACCATTTCTTTTGCCTATGAGGGAAAACTACATCGCCGCCTGAGTGAAGATGAGCTAAATAAGTTGTTGTATGAGCACATTGGATGAAAATCTACTGGATAACATCAAAGTTGAAAGAATAGAAGAGTTTTTTATTGATCAAACTTTACATACCGAAATTTCACAACTTCTTTTAGAATCCTTTAGTACGTACCCTGAAGGCTTATCCTATTATAAGCAAATTCCTGATTTTAGGTATTTAGGTTGGTTCAATAAACAATTGATTGCACACCTTGCTGTAGACCATCGCTTGATGAGTCTGAATGGAGATCCCATCAAAGTATTTGGGGTAGCAGATTTATGTGTTACTAATGATTATCAACAAAGAGGAATTGCCTCACATTTATTAGAAAGATTAACTAAATTAGGGCGCGAATGTCAATTGGATTTCATTGTTTTAATGGCCAAAGAACATCAGCTTTATCTAGACAACGATTTTAAGCTGGTTGAAAATGATTGCCAATGGATGATGATGAATGAATACCGTTCCTTAGGTATTGTCCATCGTAGAATCAACTTCTCTATGATGGTAAAAAAATTAGGTGATAAAAGCTGGGAAAAAGGCTTTGTTGATTTTTTAGGACATATATTTTAGGGTTTAAAAGTTTAAGGGCTTTGTGTAAATGTGTAATCAAACCCTTAAACTCTTAAACCTTTCAACTATACAACCAATATTATAATGGAAAAAGTACAAGACTATATCAGTCAGAACAAGAACAGATACCTTGAAGAGTTAAAAGAATTGTTGCGAATACCTTCAATAAGTGCTGATCCGGCTTATACTGATGATGTAAAACGCACTGCTGAAATGGTTGCTTCTCACCTTGAGAATGCGGGTATGGATAAAGTCACTATCTATCCCACAGCTGGACATCCTATTGTTTATGGTGAAAAAATAATAGATCCACAGTTGCCCACTGTTTTAGTGTATGGGCATTATGATGTACAGCCACCAGATCCATTGGATTTATGGCATTCTGGTCCTTTTGATCCGGTAGTAAAAGAAACAGACTTGCATCCGGAAGGGGCCATTTTTGCACGTGGAGCATGTGATGACAAAGGACAAATGTTTATGCATGTCAAAGCAGTTGAGGCTATGCTTAAGCATGAAGGAGATCTTCCTTGCAATGTCAAGTTTATGATTGAGGGAGAAGAAGAAGTTGGATCAGATAACCTGGAAATATTCTGTCGTGACAATAAAGAAATGCTTTCTAGTGATGTTGTCTTAGTTTCTGATACAAGTATCATCTCTAATGATGTACCTTCTATTACGGTGGGCTTGAGAGGTTTAAGTTATGTGGAAGTTGAAGTAGTAGGACCTAACAGGGATTTGCATTCAGGAGTTTATGGTGGAGGTGTTGCCAATCCTATCAATATCCTTTCTAAAATGGTTGCTTCTCTTCAGGATGAAAACAATCACATTACCATTCCGGGTTTTTATGATGATGTTGAGGTGGTAAGTATAGAGGACCGCAAAGCAATGAATGAAGCTCCATTTAGTTTAGAAGCTTATCAAAATGATTTGCAAATAGGTTCTATTCATGGTGAAGAAGGATATACAACCTTAGAACGTACTTCTATTCGCCCTACACTGGATGTAAATGGTATATGGGGTGGATATACCGGAGAGGGTGCCAAAACGGTTTTACCTTCAAAAGCTTATGCAAAAATCAGTATGCGTTTGGTTCCTAATCAGGATCCAGATAAAATTACTGAATTGTTTACGAAGCATTTTGAGTCTATTGCACCTGATGCGGTGAAAGTAAAAGTGTCCCCTCATCATGGTGGTCATCCGGTTGTCACTCCAACAGATACTCCCGAATACCAAGCTGCACATAAAGCAATGGAGAAAGCTTTCGGTAAAGAACCCATTCCTCAACGCAGTGGTGGAAGTATTCCGATCGTTGCTTTATTTGAACAGGTATTAGGTGTGAAAACGGTATTAATGGGTTTTGGACTAGATTCAGATGACATCCATTCACCCAATGAGCACTACGGCTTGTTTAATTTTTACAAAGGAATAGAAACGATCCCTTATTTTTATCAGTACTATGCTGAATTAAAAAAATAAGTTTGAATAAATAGAATCAACATCAGTTATGAAAAGACTACTTGTTTTTATTTGTCTTAGCAGCCTTTTTTATGCTTGTAATCAGAATAGTAATCAAGATGATGGTATGAAAGAGGAAACATCTAAAATTGATTGGCAAGGCCATAGAGGAGCGAGAGGATTGTTACCTGAAAATTCTATCCCCGCTTTCCTAAAAGCTTTGGAATATCCTGAAATTGTAACCCTCGAAATGGATGCTGCTATTACTAAAGATAAACGAGTAGTCTTATCTCATGAGCCATGGATGTCGCCGGAGATTTGTTTCAAACCCAATGGCGATACCATAACAAAAGAGGAACGCATCAAAATAATGGATTTGACTTATGAAGAGCTCAAACAGTTTGATTGCGGAAGCAAAGGACATCATAATTTTGAAGAACAAGTCAAGCAAACAGTTTATAAACCCAGTCTGGAAGAGGTAGTTACTGCTGTATATGTTTATTGTAGAGAGAATAATCGGCCTTTACCCAATTATAACATAGAGATCAAGAGCAGTCCACGTTGGGACTCTATCTATACACCTCTACCGGAAGAATTTGCCAAGTATTTGTTAGATGAAATAAAAAGCCTGGAAATCACTTCCTATGTTTGTGTACAATCGTTTGATTTCAGAGCATTACAAGCCGTACACGAGCAAATGCCTGAAATAACTACCGCCTTGTTAATTGGTAATATTAAGAGTGTCAATGACAATATAGATAGCCTGGGTTTCGTACCTACCATTTACAGTCCACATTATAAGTTAATCAACACAGAGTCTGTGCAACAAATGAAAGAGCTAGGTATGAAAGTCATCCCATGGACTGTCAATGATACTGAAGTAATGAATGACTTGCTAGAAATTGGGGTGGATGGCATTATTACGGATTATCCTAATCGAATTCCAAAGAGTTATTAATTATTTGTGTCCAACCACTTAGGTACCAAAATTAATTTAGGTAATGGAGCTTGACTTTGCTCATAACTATCAGTCCAGTTTAGTGTGTAGAGAGCCTCTACACACTAAACCCCAAAGCCATCCTCTTATTTAATGCTTTCACGTTCAATAGCAGCCAAAGCCAATTTAATGATATTGTAATCTAATTGTTGATCTAATGCTTCATAGATGGGCTTTAATTTATATGGGGCTTCCTGTTTGCGGACCTGTTGGAAGACATCTTGCACGATGTCTTTGCTGATGAATTTATAAATGGGTACATCCTCACCCTCCTGATAAAGAGTTGCCAGGTGATTGTAAATGGTATTGGTATTTAAATCACGTTTTTTAGCAATTTCTTCAAGATCAGCACCCTGATTGAGCATTTCTAATGAAATTAACTGAGTGCTGGTATGAAGTTTCTTGGCATTTTTTTGCCTAAATGAAAGTATGGCTTCTAGAAATGAATCACCATACAACTGTAGTTTGCGTTGACTGACACCATTGATCTCCAGAAAAGCATCATCCGTTAAAGGATAATGTTGAGTCATTTCATGTAGACTCGCATCAGAAAAAATAAGATAAGGAGGAACGCCCTTTTCCTGTGCCAGCTGCTTGCGCAATTGACGTAAATCTTCAAACAATAACTCCTTAGGCGACTTGTCGATGACAACGGCCTTCCTTCT
>JBCBCD010000462.1:0-5872 GCA_038530915.1 Bacteroidota bacterium | reverse complement strand
AAAAATTCTAAGGTTCGTTTTTTTCGCTAAAGTTAAATAAGTCATCGTTTTGTTTTATCACAGTTTATCTGCACAAGCCGAATTGGTTGATGATATTAATACTGAAGTACAGAATGAATACTCATCTTGCACAGATAATAATTGCACCGTTCAGGTCAATGGTAAGATTTTGTTCTATGCAGAAAACCCTGAATTTGGCAGAGAACTTTATACTATTGAAGATGGGAAAGTTGAACTATTAGTTGACTTAAACAATGATCCTTCAAGTTCAAATCCTCGATTCTTAACTCTATTTAATGAGCTGGTGTATTTTCTTGCTAATGATGGAACTGGATACAAAATTTGGCAGACTGATGGAACTTCGGCAGGCACTGAAACTGCATTTGATCTTGGTGTTGAAGACGCAACTTTCAACGATTATAAAGTATTCTTAATTAATGAAGATGAGTTGTATTTTGAATTTCAAGGATCAATATTTTCTTACAACGGCATAGATTTAAATCGTGTCAATGATGATAATAACATTAAATTGACTAGCATTTATGATTCTTATGCCTGGTGTGTTTACAAAGAAGGTATTGCTGTAATGCCTTATAACGGAGTGTCATGGAGTATGCTATACATTCATGATGATCAAATCGACACTCTATTTAATTTTGAAAATAATAATAGCTCAGGCCAAATGCCTTATGCTTTGGGAGCCTTTGAAGGAGGACTCACTTTTGGTTTTAAAGCACCATCGTTTTCTTCTAGAAAAGGAAGATATGTGTACCTGGAAAGTGATAGCACTTTGATACAGCAACACAATGAAGACAATGAAAGAATACAAGTGATAGATAGCCAATCCAGTATTGCATATTAGGGCAATGTAAACAAAAGATTCATTCTTTACGATGGAGAGAATCCTATGGGGAGTGAAATATTAACTGGTGATTTAGGGTTGAGTCAAAGTGAAAGCTGGAATCAACTTATTCATGATAAGTATTTTATCTTTCAAAGTGCAGGGGGCACATTTGTTGACGATCGACTTTCAATTTTTAATATGGAAGATCGCACTTTAAAAACCATTTATGATAGAGATGATTTATCAAAGCTCTATATTTTTGGTGATAATCTATTTTTCTTTGGTGCAGCTCAAAGCCACTCCGTGCATGAAGGCTTATATTACTATTCTTTTGAAAACGAAGAATTAGAAGAGATTTATGATTTTGAATTTGGTAATCGTGACCTTCATCCAGTTGGTGTCCAAGACGGGTATTTATACTTTTTTGGAAATTTAGATGAAGATGCTAATACAGGAACGGCAATTTATCGGATAGCTTTAGATATAGCTTCTAATACTTATGAACTCAATACTACAGTTAAGGAGCTTAAATTTATTCAAATTGCGAATAATTCTTTCGTAGTTGAAACAGAAAGAGATGGTCAATTTGATATGGAAATATACAATTTAGGTGGTCAATTAATCAAGCGACAATCTATTTCAAATGGTTCAATTATAGAAATCCCTTTTTCTGGAGTTGCAGTTTTAAAAACTAATCTTAAAAATGCCGTTGAAACCCACTTAAAAGTGGTGGCAAAATAGTTGTAATATCGAGGCCGTCTCATAGCTGTTCCTTCCTACGGACAAGCTGTATTGAGCTGCCCAAGGATATTTCGTTGGTGTTCGTTTCCCCCAAAAAGCAGCGCTTTTTTGGGGGAAACGAACACCAACAACCTACGAGACAGCCTCAAAAACATGTTTATCTCCTCTTCTCATGCTTTACCCAATCCACTTCCATTACCCATTCACCTTCCATAGGAGAGTCAGTAATTTTGGCATAGTTCAAGATCGCAAACATGGGTTCAGGATAGTTATCTCCTTCACCCTCATTTCGATATACTTCTTTTCCATCTAAACGATAGACTAAGTCAGAGCCTTCCCATTCCACAGAATATTCATGAAATTCATTTACGGTAGCGTCAATATTGGTACGATAATTCATCCAGTCCCCTTTGTCGCACTCACCCAAGCTTTTAATAGCTCCTGTTGTAAAGGCATCTTTCATATGATCGCCGTGGTGTTCGAAAATATCAATCTCTCCTGATCCCGTTAAAGGCCAACAGACATTTTCATCTGCTTCCTGAACAGGAGGTTCGTTGTTTCTGGCTCCCAATATCCACCAGGCTGGAAACATACTTGCCTGACCATTACCTAGTAGTCTTAATCTTGCGGTCCATTTGCCTTTGATAAATTCTTTTCTGTTTTTTGAAGCGATACGCCCTGCAACATATTCTGTGTCAGGATGTTTTTTGCCATACTTGTCCATATTGTCACAAGGTCTTTTTTCTCCAATATTTACGACCTTCAACTTTAAAGTCCCATTACTCACCTCTCTGGTTCCAAATTCATTATCCGGTACATAACATTGGGCTTCATTATTAACCCAAATGCGTTGATCCTGCCAATTGTCAGGATTGAATGTTTCAAAGTCATCAAAAAAATCAATCTCCCATGAACTTGTTGATTTTTCAGTAGCTGTTGATTCTTCAGTATCCATATTGTCATTATTGTTATTGCTGCCTGTACAACTCATAGTTAACTGCAAAAACAGCAGGATTAGAATGGTTAAAAGATGTTTCATTATTACTGATTTAAATTCAAAGGGCTTTTGTAGAAGTAGAAACCCATTATACATACTAATTTAATGAAGATAGGACCTTTTACTCTATTTGATTTCCATTTTGTAGTAAAAAAGGATTGAAAATATTATCCAAAAGTTCATGCCAAACAACTTATTAATCAATAAATCGAATGTGTTGGTATTGATATCTTTAAGCCTAATAACAAAATCAAAATTATGTTAGAAGTCTCATTCAAAAAGTGGATAATATTTCATCTTGGTGGAATAGTGAATTGTACAACGAAAAAGAAAAATCAGCATTGGCCTATACGGATGTACTCACTGAAGGAAGCAACAAAAATTTTCAGCATTACCATGATGAATTAACTAAACATTTTTCCGAAAGAGAGGTTGCCGAAATAGCAGCTATTGTCATTAATATGAACGTCTGGACAAGATTAAAATTAGCTCAGGGACAAGTACCTTATCTCGCTGAGTAATTAGACTTTATTCTAAATAATTTTGTATGCCTCAAAAAGCGTCTTTTAAATCAATACTGCGTCTTGTCCTCACCTTAATAGCTAAGGCTATTAGGCTCCGGGCTTTCCTTGTCTTGATTCAAAATCCATCTTTTTGTGCTCATAAAACTATTTTAGAATAAAGTCTATTTTTTGCTTAAAAAAGACAACACTCTATTCAATGGTCCGGCCCAAAAGGGAGCTGAATCTGAAGGACTGTTAGAATGTTCTTCTTCCTCTTGTTCCAACTGAGCAGTTGGATTGCCGTACATCTCTTCAAAAAGTTTCCGTACATTGCTTTTTACCATGCCACGGAATGGAATTCTTGCCATCAAACCATATAGTGCAGCATTGCCCTTTGATTGAGCACCAGGATTATTTTTTGCAAACTCAATAGCTTCTTTCAAATCTGACAAGTATAAGTCCATGGCTTGTAAATGCTGTCGCATTACAGTTAAGTGGATAGAATTGGGGAACTGTTGGCGATCGACCAGCCAACCTTTTTCTTCCAACTGGTCAGCGATGACGAAAATATCTGGCTTATTGCCTTTCGTCATATAGGAGATAATATTCATCGTTGGTTTACCTAATATAGAGATCTCCGGTATTGCTTCCAGTTCTCTTTTGAAATACTCCACTCCTTCCATCAATTCTTTAGCAATCCTTAGATATCCTTCCTGCCCCAAACTTTTTAAGGCCACCCAAGCCGCTGAGATGGGCCCTCCTGACCTTGAACCTAACAAACTGCTGGATGCATAAATACCTCCAGGCCATTCTGTAGCAATAAAGAATTGGTATTTCATGTAATTCATAGAGGAATATAAAAGCGTAGAAGCACCTTTAGCTGCATAGCCAAATTTGTGTAAATCAGCGGATATGGAAGTTACACCATCCACTCTAAAATCCCAATTTGGTACGGGATACGCTAATTTTTCAACCCAAGGTAGCATATAGCCACCAATGCAAGCATCCACATGCATGGGCAACTTAAATTCTTTTGCCAGAGCAGCCACTTCTTCAATTGGGTCCATTACTCCATGTGGGTAAACTGGAGCTGATGCGGCCAAAAATATGGTATTCTTGTTAATAGCTTTCCTCATTGCCTCTACATCAACTGTATAATCAGACTTTGCAGGAATCTTATGCATCTTGATATTCAACAAATGAGCTGCTTTTTCAAAAGCAGGATGAATAGATAGCGGAACCACCATCTCGGGTTGCTGAATGTGTTTTTTGTGTTTTCTAGCCCATTCCCTATAAGTATATACCGCTTGAAAAATACTTTCTGTTCCACCGGAAGTCATTACACCTACTGTCTGTTCGTTCCCATTTAATAGATTGATCGCCATGGAAAGGATTTCTTTCTCCATTGTTCTCAAACTGTCAAAAGCATAAGGATTAAGCATATTTTCAGAAAAGAAGCGTTGATAGGCTTTGTTGAGCAATGCGAGGTGATCTTCATCCAAGTAATAAACCAAGCTGAATACACGTCCGTCTTTCCATTTGATATCTTTTGTGGACCTTTGATCCAATTCATTTAGTAAGTCTTCGGCAGGAATTCCAAATTCAGGAATTTGTAAATCAGTGCGGGTTGGCTGCATTTTTTAGGGCAAAGATAGTGGAATATCTTTTTTATAATCTTTGAGGACTGTCAAAAAGTAGAGGATCTATTTTCTAAAGTAGAGTCAAATACTGTCTCAACCTTCTCATTTTTATCCTCTAAATCTATTTCTACCGGGTATATTGCTATGCGATTTTCCAGCTTGATGCTACCAGTCGTTATTTTTTGCCAGGCTAAAATGGTCAGTGCACCAATTATCATGATGGTAATAGAAATTAATCCAGCTTCAGGACCAAAATTTCCTCCCGTCCAATGCTCAGGACCTATTTGTTGTATTTGAAAAATGCTTCCATAGTTACTGGGCAAATCCTGACCACTGACCGGAAAACCAAATATATTGCCCTGCATGAAGTTCCAACTGATGTGAAAACCAATAGGAATACTCAGTTTTCCCGATAATACATAGCCCAAACCCAATACTATTCCTGCCAGACAGATATTAAAACTACTTACCCAACTGGCATTAGGATTAAAAATGTGTAAAATTCCAAAAATTATAGAGGATATCACCCATGCTAACACAAGCGCTCTGTGACTACCTAACCATTTGAAATTAAAGGATTCAGCCAAGTTGGTCAATAAATATCCTCTAAGGTTCATTTCTTCAGAAACTCCTACCCCAATGAATAAGATTAAGAAAGCCCCTAACACAATTGGTAAAGAGGGCATCCGCTCGTTGTATTGATATACATCGACAATTTCTATCCAGCCCAAGACAAGCTCTATTAAAAAAGTGATGGTCATTAATATCACCCCTAACAATAAACCAAACACCAGATTGACCCACCAACTTTTATCCAGACCAAATCCATAATCCCTGAATGGTCGTTTATCTAGTAATCGACCAATAAACCACAAATTGATAAAGACAATCAACATTTCAAGCACCCCATAAATAATCAATTCGGCTAACAAATTGTCTTGCCCCAAATTCATATTGATGCCAATAGAAGAAAGCAACAAGAAAAAGATACCTTCTAACAAAAGGTAAGTCAATAAAAATAAAAATATACGCCATCCGCCTCTGATCCTTCCCTCACGATCATTCCAAAAAATATTCATTTGTGGGAGGTTTTAGTCATGGGTCATGGGTCATGGGTCATGGGTCATGGGTCATGGGTCATGGGTCA
>JBCBCD010000461.1:0-5876 GCA_038530915.1 Bacteroidota bacterium | reverse complement strand
ATCAGTGGATGGTGGTGAAACATGGAATGAAATGACAGAAGGTTTGCCTGAAGAAAAAGGAAAGATGGCCATTTCAGTCTGCCAATCTAATCCACAAAAGGTTTATGCCTTGATCGAAGGGAATTCAAATGAAGAAAAAGGAGGTCTTTTTGTTTCTAATAATGCAGGAAAGTCATGGAATAGAATCAGTAAAGATCACCGTTTGGTACAACGTGCTTGGTATTACATTGAAGTTTTTGCTGATCCACAAAATGAAAATACTGTTTATGTACTCTCTGCACCTGCTCTTCGTTCTATCGATGGCGGTAGGACCTGGGAAAGATTAAGTGGTACTCATGGAGATTATCACGATTTATGGATCAATCCAAACAATACTAAAAATCTTTGCATAGCTAATGACGGTGGTGCCGCGATTAGTTTTAATTATGGAAAATCCTGGTCTACACAAAGCAATATGCCTACTGCACAATTCTATAGAATCAATGTAGACAATGGCTTCCCTTATCGCATCTATGGCGGTCAGCAGGATAATAGTTCTATTTCTATTGCACATCGAGAGTTTGGTTCCTATGGGATCAGTGCCAAGAGTTGGGCCTCTTCAGCTGGTGGTGAAAGTGCCTTTCTGGCTTTCGATCCGGATGATCCACGTTATGTATTAGGTGGTAGTTATCTGGGAACAATTGAAGTCTTGGACAACACAGCAACTGCCGGTACAAAAATCATGGCTGCACCCATTCAATACCTGGGTAGAGATGCCAGCGATATGAGATACCGATTCAACTGGAATGCACCTATTATATGGTCTCAACATGAGTCCAACACCTTCTATCATGCTTCACAAATGCTCTTGCGTACCAAAGATAGGGGTCAGACATGGGAAGAAGCTTCACCCGATCTCACGCGCAACGAAAAAGAGAAACAAGGAAAAGGTGGTGGACCTTTGACAAATGAAGCAGTAGGTGCAGAAAATTATGGTACCATCAGCTACGTCATTGAATCACAACATGACGCAGGCATAATTTGGGTGGGCACAGATGATGGATATGTACAACTGACCAAAGACGGTGGTAAAAACTGGATGAATGTCACGCCCAAAGGCCTAGAGGAATGCCTAGTCAATGCTATTGATATTTCACCTCACGATCCAGGTACCGCTTATATCGCCACTACTCGATACAAATTCAACGACCATACGCCTAAATTGATGAAAACCACCAATTATGGTAAAACATGGACAGACATTACAGCTAACATTCCTATGGGTGCTTATACCAGAGTAGTTAGAGAAGATGATAAACGCAAAGATCTTTTATTCGCCGGAACAGAAACCGGCATTTACATTTCCTGGGATGGAGGGAAAAAATGGGCGAATTTCAATCTAAATTTACCGATAACACCCATCCTGGACTTAAAGATCAAACACGATGATTTGATTGTCGCTACTTCCGGTCGTTCTTTCTGGATATTGGATGATATGGAATTAATTCGTCAATACAAAGGCACACCAGAACAGGCCATGTTGTATCAGCCTGAAGATGCCTTGTTGACCAATGGTGGTAGCGAATTGAATGGAAACAGAACATCATTTAATGGTACTCATCCTTTGCGAGGCGTTAATCCGGCTAATGGAGTTGTGATCTATTACTACTTACCAGAAGAAATAGAAGGAGAACTCACCCTTACCATCAGAGATAAAAACAAAGCTATTGTTCGAAAATTAAGCTCGCAACGTGATGATGATTATATGTCATATGCTGGCGGTCCTCCTCCTGCACCACGACTGAGTAAGAAAAAAGGCTTAAACTGCTTTGTTTGGGATATGTGTTACCCTACTATGAAAGGTATACCTACAGCTTATATTGAGGCCAATTACAGAGGTCATAAAGCAGCTCCCGGATCGTACAATTTAACTATGCAAGTTGGAGACAAGAAGTTGAAAACCACTTGTACCATACTAGAAAATCCACTCTACGGATTGGAAGCAAAAGATTATGAAGACCATCATCAGTTTATGATGAAAGTTGAAAAAGAGCTAAACAGTATGCATCAAATGGTCAACGATATGATGAAACTCCAAAATCAGTTGAGTGAAATCATAAAAGACCTAGGGCATGATGGCTTGAAAAAAGAAGCAGAAGCCTTAGTGAAGAAGATGAAAGAATGGGACGAAGAGATGGTCCAACGTAAATCTAAAGCTTATGACGACGTAGAGAATTTCCCCAATAAGTTTACTGCCAACTATTTCTTTGCCATCAACCATGCTGTTAGTGAAATTCCAAAGGTCAACCAACCTACAAGAGACAGGATTGCCGAATTGGATGTAGTATGGGCAAAAATGAAGAAAGAAGGAGAAGCGATATTGCATGAAGCTGTGCCAAGGTTGAATGAAAAATTGTGGAAAGAAGGGATTGGTGCGTTGTGGATGGGTAAGAAGTAAAGCATAATTTGCGTCTATCTTCCTCTAAACAAAGCTCCACTTTTTTAGAGGAAGATAGACGCAAATAGCATATTATTGACTTGAGAAAAAACAATTCTAGCATTTTTAACACTTGAAACACTGGTCAACTATTCATTCACTTCAAGTAAGCCCTTTTTATCAGCATCCGCCTCTAATAAATACTCACCAAATGACAAGCTGTTTCCTTCATCAATGTATAAAGTTACAATAGTACCTTCTTGGTCTTGTTCTTTTCTTACCACAGCAAAACGTCCTTCAAAAGTTAGATCAAGATTGGTAAGACTAAGAATTTGCATTTCATCTTCTTGGCAAATAATATAATCTACGATCGATTTATCTCCTACCTCACTCTTAACTTGTAATCCTACAATTACATCATCTCTGTACAAATGCTCGACTGACTTTACGCTTGTATTATTTGAAGTTGAAGGCTCAAAAAGATGTACAAAGGGTCTTTTCCATGCTTCCCCTTCTTGTCTTATGGCAATAATCTGTGTTTTCTGATCAATATAATCACCTTTGGCCTCTCGTGTTTCAGGTCCAACAGCTTTGGTGTATTCTCTGCGAACTCCTCCGGCTGCAAACATATTCATATAACTATTGGTCTCATTGAGGTCAAAATGCACCTTAATCGGTCTATCTTGTGGGGCCGTAACTTTGGTGTCTTCAAAAAAACGCCAGCCCGGAGATTTTCTCAGGTCACCAATATCGGTTTGATACCTGCTTGTGGAGTTAACAATTAGTTCTTCTTCATTGCTATTGAAAATATGTGTTTCATCCCCAAGATTATGGTAGATATAGTCATGAAAATCATTTTTTTCTAAAGACTTAGACCTAAAAAGATCAAAATAATAGCCTGTATTTTCGCTGGTTCGTATGATACTAAGTGTGCGTTGCTGTTCACAATTGTTAACCTCATCCTTTAAGTACTGAGTAGTGAAACTAAAATTAGGGCTAATAGGATCTTCTAAATGCTTGGGCTCCGAAGCTTCGTTTACTGTAGTATTTTGCCAAACATAAAAATCTCTGCCCCAAGATCCTCGCTGAGTTCCATGAGTAGTACCGTTTACAATGATGGTATTATTCCCGGCATGTCTCATAAAATATTCTCGATGTTCAGGTATCCGACGGTCCGCTAAAGTTTTCGGTAATCCCGCACCTGGTCCCATTATATATCCCACACCATAAAGCTCCATGGCGATTCCTGTTACATGAGAATGCACATAATGGGCTCCACCTATAATACCTGCCAGACCATAGGTTTCATTATTTTCTTCAACATAATTGCGCTGTAAAGCCACACCTGCATGCTCAACAATAACAGTCGACTTTTGAAAGTCTATTTGATGATCAAGCTTTTCTGCAATCGGAAGACTCCAATGTAATTTATAAAAACAGTCATAATTGTCGAAAGTACCAGTACTAAAATTTGGATCAAAGCCTCCCTTAGCCTCAAAGCCCTGTTTTAAAGCCACTCTGGCTTTTTGAGCAAGTGCTGCAAATCCTCTTCTTTCAGCGATGTTTAAAGTGAACCTATAAAGGCTTTCGGTTCTATCCGTATAGTAATTAATATTAAGGTCAAACCTGCTCCTTGGAATACTTTATTGGCTAAGTTTCTGATTATTGGCTTTGTCTCGATGATTACTCTTTTGGTTATAAGATACTTACATATCTCAAATCTAAAAAAATTGTCTGATACAAAAATTCAGTTTTTCACTAATACTGCTCATGATATTAAAACACCACTTACTTTAGCAGCTGCACCTTTGGGAGATCTTCAAAAGAGTAAAAATCTAAACGAACACGATCAATATCTTTTAAGTTTATCAAAATCACATGTAGAGCAGTTAACAAAAGTGGTCAACCAACTATTAGATTTCCAAAAGTCAGATTTAAGAAAAAGTCAGTTGGTCTTAGTTAAAGAAGATATTATTCAATTGGTTAAAGACCGGTTCGCCTTTTTCAACCAAGTCGCAGAACTAAAAAATATAAAATTAATCTGCTCTATACAACCCGAAAAGCTAGAAGAATGGATAGATACTACAAAAATGGAAAAAGTATTAGATAACCTTCTTTCTAATGCAATTAAGTACACCAATACAGGTGGTGAAGTCTCTTTAAGTCTAAATACTGATAAATCCAATTGGGAAATTATAGTTGAGGATACAGGTATAGGTATTCCAAAGCGCGTACAGAAAGATCTTTTCAAAAGATATTACAGAGGTGAAAATGCTATTAATGCCAAAATCCCAGGCACAGGGATTGGTTTATTATTGGTTAAGAACTATGTTCAATTACACAAAGGAACACTCTCTTTTACTAGTGAAGAAGGTCAAGGTAGTAAATTCATAGCCTCCTTTAAAAAAGGGTCTGATTAATATGGATCTGAAGCTTTTTTCATGGATAAGTCTGATGAATCAAAGTCAAAAAGTAAGCAGCTTCTTCAAAGTAAGTTTGTACCTATCGTACGACCAAATTTACGGAATAAATTAAAACTCCTAGTAGTAGAAGATAATGATGAACTAAGACAGTATCTTAAAAATACGCTCACTGCAAATTTTCAAGTTTATACAGCTCCTGATGGGAAGGTAGCGCTTGAAATGACTCGAAAGTATAACCCCGACATGATCATAGCAGACGTTGGAATGCCTGAAATGGATGGCATCGAATTAACCAACCAACTAAAAAGTGAGTTTGAAA
The DNA here is from genome assembly GCA_038530915.1 of Bacteroidota bacterium. Classification (GTDB taxonomy): domain Bacteria; phylum Bacteroidota; class Bacteroidia; order Chitinophagales; family Saprospiraceae; genus JANQPA01. The sequence continues at coordinate 718 of JBCBCD010000461.1, read as the reverse complement.
CTTCTCATATCCCGATTATCCTGCTAACCGCCCATTCTGCAAAAAAGGATATTATGAAAGGGCTTCATACAGGAGCTGATGACTACATCACTAAGCCTTTTGATACCACTCTATTATTAGCAAGAATTGAGAATATTATCCTTAACCGGCAAAAAATAAAAGAGCGATTTATCTCTCCCCCATTACAATCACAAAGCAGCAATACGAATATATCTAAAAAGGATCAAGAGTTTATTGAAGAAGCAATTGCAGTAGTTGAAAAATATATCTCTGAAAAGACAATCTCGAAAGATTTTTTCGCTAAAGAGATGTACGTCAGTCCTTCTTTACTTTACAAAAAATTAAAAGCATTAACTGGCCAATCGCCTAGTGAGTTTGTCAAAGTAATAAAGCTCAAAAAAGCCCTAGAAATGCTAAAATCAGGTGAACATACAATCAAGAAAGTAGCCTATTTAACAGGATTTCCAGACGCTAAATATTTCAGTACTTCTTTTAAAAAGTTTTATGGGAAACCTCCGAGTAGCTTTCTTGGCCCGACAAAGGAACCAAATTCAAAAAAAACTTAAAATCAATAAGACAATCAAAGAAGGTGCTATGACCTTGCGCACCCAGGATTATGTAGGAGGCATTGAATACACCAATAATCAATTAAAAGCTATCTATCATTCTGAAGGTCAGGTATACTATGGAAGTACCACCTCTCGCTATGAATACAATA
>JBCBCD010000460.1:0-5888 GCA_038530915.1 Bacteroidota bacterium | reverse complement strand
TATCGCTGTAAATAGACAACAGTCCGCTCTATCCATTTGGTTATGGGCTGAGCTATACCACTTTTGAATACAGCAATCTTACATTGAATACAGACGAATTAACAAAAAGCGGTCAGCTTGAAGTTACTGTACAGTTAAAAAACGCAGGTGCTCGAAAAGGAGAAGAAGTGGTACAATTGTACATTCAAGACATTGCTGCAAGCCATACTCGTCCAATCAAGGAACTCAAAGGATTCCAAAAAGTATTGCTAGCAAGTGGAGTCTCACAGCCTATTCGTTTTCAGCTTTCTGCTAAAGACTTAGCCTTTTACAGCAACGGAAAATGGGTAAGCCAGACTGGCCAATTTAAGGTCTTTGTAGGAGGCAACTCCAGAGATGTACTCGAAGCTTCATTTACTCTAAAAGAATAATACGAATGAGAATTACCGGATTATTCATTCTTACGCTCTTCATAGTAGGATGTGAGCAAAAAGATAACTCTCATCCTAATCAAAGCGTGCCCAACATTCTCTTCATCATGGCTGATGATTTGAGCTATGCTGATCTTGGGTGTTGTGGAAGCACTTATGCACGTACTCCAAATTTGGATCAACTAGCCAAGAAAGGAATGAAATTCACTCAATTCTACTCAGCTTCACCTGTCTGCACACCTACAGGTGCAGCCATGCTGACTGGGAAATATCCCATCCGTTTCAATATCATCAAATACTTTGGAAACCCTGAGCATTATTTCACTTCTGAATCTACTACGATACCAGACTTACTCAAATCGAAAGGATATTATAGCGCAACTATTGGCAAATGGCATTTAGATGGGCTCGATACAAGTGATATCGATGCCCGCCAAAATGGTTTACTGGCTCGTCCAGGGCCACTGGAACATGGGTTTGATTACTACCTGGGAGCGCTTAGGTATGGTTTAAAAAAAGAACGCAGACTATTCAAAGATGCAGGAAAAACCTTGGTCGAAAACGACCAATACCTTCCACCAGATTCTGCTCAATGGACAGATATCAATATTGATTACAGCATAAGGGCAATGGAACAATGCCTTTAAAAAGAAAACCATGAGAATAATTCAATGGACGGGTTTAATTTCTTGCTTCTTCCTTTTTGGATGCCAAACACCTAAGCAAGAAGCCAGTAATACCCCTAATGTCATTTTTATTTATGCCGATGATCTAGGATATGGAGATTTGAGTTGCTATGGGTCGGATAGTATATCCACTCCTTATTTGGATCAGATGGCTAAAAACGGCATTCGATTTACCAATTTTTATACGACCTCTCCCATATGTTCACCTTCCAGAGCGGGATTACTTACAGGGCGCTATCAGGTTCGTTCAGGCATTACTCGTGTGTTTTTCCCCAATAGCCTAGAGGGTATGGACAGTACCGAGTATACTATGGCAGAAATGTTTAAGGAAAATGGCTATACAACTGCTTTAATTGGTAAGTGGCATTTGGGTCATCTCCCTCCATTTACACCCAATGTGCAAGGATTTGACTACTGGTTTGGCATCCCTTACAGCAATGACATGGAATGGAAACCCAGAAAAGATCCTCCCCTTCCATTGGTTAGAAATGGAAAAATCATTGCACAACCAGTCAATCAAAAAGAACTGACTCAACGCTATACTTCAGAAGCACAATACTTTATTGCTAAAAATCGCAACAAGCCTTTTTTCATGTATATGGCTCATACTTTCCCTCATAAACCCTTGCATGTGTCAGCAGAATATGCAAACTCCTCTAAGCTTGGGAAATATGGTGATGTGGTACAAGAGCTCGACAGAAGTGTCGGAGAGGTACTTCAAACCCTCAAAGATTTTGGCTTGGAAGAAAATACCATCGTTGTTTTTAGTAGTGATAATGGCCCAGCCATTAAAGGCAAGGGCAGTACCGGTGGATTGAGAGGTGGAAAAGCTACCACATGGGAAGGTGGTATCAAAGTCCCTACTCTTATGCAGTGGAAAGGAACATTAGAGAACGAAAAAGTAAATCATACCCCAATGATTATGACCGACTGGTTGCCCACCTTTGCCTCCATTATTGGAGCTGACTTAGCCGAAAAAAAGTTGGATGGCCAAGACCTGTCTGGAAATCTTTTTAAAGGGGAAGAAATTGAAGATCGCACCTTCTACTGGTATTTTAATGAAGACCTCAGAGCCATCCGCTCCGGTAAATGGAAGTACAAAAAAGCAGTGCTGGATAATCCCTACCGACAAAATGCATTAGTGCCTCACGATGCCTCCCTTTTTGACCTGGAAAAGGATCCCAATGAAACCCAAAATCTAGCAGAAGCCATGCCAGATAAAGTAGCAGAAATGGAAAGAATCATGGCCGAGTTTAAAAATAATCTAGGAGAAGTTTCGGAACCCAAATTAAAAGAAGTCCCCTTTGATGATCCACGAAAGAAAAAACAATAATTAATGCCTAAAAGATACCTCAACAATACATTCGTTTTTCTTCTCCTATTATCAGGCTTTATGGCCTGTCAACCTACTGTGACGCAACAAGCTGAAAACATGCCTCCGCAAAAACCCAATATCATTTTCATCTTAGCAGATGACATCGGGCAAACACAGCTAGGTTGTTATGATGGGCCTTACCATACGCCGAATATTGATCAATTTGCTTCCCAAAGTATGAAGTTTAATAATGCCTATGCTTCGGCTGCTGTTTGTAGTCCTACTCGTGCTGCATTGATGACCGGCAAATATCCGGCCAGGCTTCATATTACCGACTTCATCAAAGGAGAACTTTTTCCCGATAACCTATTGAAACAACCTGACTGGCAAAAGTTTCTTCCACTTGAAGAAAAAACGATAGCTGAAGCCTTAAAAGAAGAGGGATATAAAACAGCTATATTTGGCAAATGGCACCTGAGTCATGAAAAACGCCCTCCTCAAAGTGCTACTTACAATCCGAATAAACAAGGTTTTGATGAAATGATGATCACCTATAAACCCAATGCACAAAAAACGAATCCTGAACAGGATCCACACAATGTTGACTCCATAACCAATCGCGCTCTTAAGTTTTTAGAGGAAAATAAAGAGCATCGCTTTTTCTTATACATTTCTCACAACTCCATCCATGATCCCATCATGGAATCTCAGGAAAGGATTAGCAAGTTTGAAAATGACAGTACGCTCAACGATTGGGAGATCATACCTGAAATAGCAGCCATGGTGGAACATCTCGATGAAGGCACAGGCAGACTGCTTCATAAAATAGATGACTTGAGCTTGGCAGACAATACAATCATCATCTTCTATGGAGATAATGGAGGCAAAGACACTTATGCCAAGCAGCATCCTTATCGCAAAGGCAAAGGATGGCTCTATGAAGGAGGAATACGTGAACCCCTTTTGATTAGATATCCGGAAAAAATCAAAGCCGGATCTGAAAGTGATTTAATGGTTTCTACTATAGATTTTTTTCCTACACTGATAGACTTAGCAGGTGGACAGCCCGCTACTGATGTTGACGGAAGAAGTATAATGAATGAGCTTTTGGCCAAAGAAAAATTGGAAGACAGACCCCAATTTTGGCATTATCCTCATTACCACAGAGGTTCAAAAATGAAGCCTGCTTCCGCCATGCGTAAAGGAAAATACAAACTCATTGAATGGCATGAAGAATTGCTGCTTGGAAAAGAAACAGCTTACGAATTGTATGACTTAGAAGCAGATGTTTCAGAAACACACAACCTAAGTGAAAAGCTACCTGATGTATTAGCACAAATGAAAAAAGAACTATCAGACTGGAAAGAAGAAACGGGCGCTCAGATGCCCACTTTAAAATGATATTTACTAAGCATACACACAATCACAATGAAATTCATCTTGAAAACAAGCATACTTTTTGGACTGAGTTGCATCCTATTTTCTTGTACAAATTCATCGGAATCTATTCAACAAGAAGATACCAGACCCAATATTATTTTCATCATGGCTGATGATATGGGGTATTCTGACCTGGGCTATTATGGTTCAGGTATAGAAACACCTAATCTGGATAAACTGGCCAAAGAAGGTGTCCTTTTTAGTCAGTTTTATAATACCGGAAGGTGCTGCCCTACCCGTGCTACACTCATGACCGGACTATACAACCACCAAACGGGGATGGGAGATATGGTGCAAGGTCGCAATCATCCCAACTATCAAGGCTATCTCAACGAAAGTTGTATTACTATAGCTGAGATTCTAAAAGAACAAGACTATCTAACCATGATGTCTGGAAAATGGCATCTGGGAAACGATCCAGCTTATTGGCCACAAAAAAGAGGATTTGAAAGATTTTATGGTATCCCAGAAGGAGGAGGTGTGTATTACTATCCATTTCGAAAAGAAAGAAATGTCGTATTGGATGATGAGTTTTTGCAGCCTGATAGTTCTTACTACACAACTACTGCTTTTAGTAAATATGCTGTTCAGTTTGTGGAAGAAGCGAAAGAGGACGATCGTCCTTTCTTCCTTTATTTGGCTCATATAGCACCACATTTTCCACTGCAAGCTCCAGAAGAGGTGACTCAAAAATACATTGGTAAATTTATGGAAGGTTTTGATACACTTCGTAAAAACAGACTTTCTGAAATACAGAAAAAAGGCTTGCTTGAAAAACAATGGCCACTCAGTCCAGCTGACTCTATGGTGAAAGAATGGGAAGCACTCAGTGAAGAAGAGAAGAAAGATTATGATAATAAAATGGCCATCTATGCTGCCCAAATGGACATCATGGACCAGGGAATTGGAGACTTGATCCAAAAACTTGAAGATACTGGTCAACTCGATAATACCATCATTTTCTTTCTTTCAGACAATGGGGGCACATCAGAAGATACCAGTAATAGATATCCCCAGCTGAAAGGAGAAGTCGGTTCTAGGGATTCTTATCTCACTTATGGCGCTTCTTGGGCCAATGTGAGCAATACTCCCTTCAAATACTACAAATCTTATTTATATGAAGGTGGTATCTCCACACCACTGATCGTCCATTCGCCTAAAAGATTTGGACAGGCAAGGGTTGAACACAAGGTAGCCCATGTCATAGATATGGTTCCAACCATTTTAGAACTCACCCAAAGCGAATACCCCGAGCAACGTCTCAACGTTCCGCTTCCGCCATTGCCGGGAAAAAGCTTACTTCCTACATTGAAAGAAACAGACCAGGAACAAAATGAAGAACGCACCTTATTTTGGGAACACGAAGGAGATCGAGCCATACGCAAAGGCGATTGGAAGTTGGTTTCTATTTATCCGGAAAACCAATGGCGGTTATACAACCTTGCTCAAGATCGCACCGAACTTAATGACCAATATGAACAAAAACCAGAACTAGCCCAGGAATTGGAAGCTTTGTACTTTAAATGGGCCGATAAAACAGGAGTAGTAGCTTGGGAGGAATTGATTGGTAAGAAGTAAATAAGTGCTTACAAATATATCTTTTTGTCTAATGTCGAAGGTCTGAAGTCTAAGGCAGCTCTAGCTAGACCTTCGACATTAGACCTTCGACCCATTGAAGAGAAATCATTGTCTTCTAGTTGAAATAATAAATCGAAAAGACAATTCAACATTCTCTACAACATACTTCTACTAATCACATCATCCAAATCCGCATCTTCCATACCAGGAATAACGATTTGCTCACTAGCTTTATCCCAGTGTACCCGCTTACCTGTTTTGTAAGAAATAGATGCCATATGAGCAGATATAGCCTCTTCGAATCCTTCTTGAATGCCACAACTCACTTTAGTACCATTTCTAATCGCACTGATCCATTCTCTTAAGTGCAAATGTGTACTATCTACTCTCTTTCCATCTCTATAAGTATATAATAATCCTTTTTGAGAAAATTACTTAGCTGTAGCGGAAGTTACCGCA
>JBCBCD010000459.1:0-5898 GCA_038530915.1 Bacteroidota bacterium | reverse complement strand
TAAGCCCCACCTTTACCACTTGCACTTAAAAGCGAAGGGTCTAATTCTGCTATTTTCTCATTGATTGCACTGATCCCACCTAATGAGCGACTGATGAAAATAAAAGCTACTACAATAAGCGTAAGCATAATCAAGCCATTGTATACATCCAAGCGTGCTACACTGTACATTCCACTCGACCACACATACAACAAAATGAAGCCCAGCAATATAGCTGCTCCACCAATATAAGGTATTCCACCTCCGGTAAGATTAGATATAATTAGTCCCGCCCCTATGATTTGTATACCAATAAAAGGTATCATAAATACGATCATTAATATGGCTACTACCCTCGTGAGTAGAGAACTGCCTACCATCTTTCCCACCATTTCTGCCGGAGTAATGTAGCCCTTCTGTTTACTTTGGTGCCATGCCGGAGATCCCAACAGATAAAATGCAATAGCTCCAATAGAGGTACCAATAGCCATCATGGCATAATAAGCGTAACCGACACGATAAGCTTCGCCTGCAAAACCAATGAAAAAGAAAGCACTAAAATTAGTAGCTATCAGGGTGAAAAAAAGCTTGATCCCCTTAAGGTTTCTATTGTTCAAATAATATTGATCTGCATTGCTGATCTTTTGCCCCAAAGCAGATCTGGAAAGGATAAGCGAGAGCGCCAAATAACCAAAAAGAATAAGGTATATATACATAGTTTAATCGTCTGTGCGCCAATAAAATTTAGTGAATAAGAAATAGACCAGGCAGAATAAAAACTCTACCCCAAAGAAGTACCACAACCATTTAGGAAAGTTGAGTAATGAAGATGTTCCATCACCACTTACAAATAAGACGACCAAGGCAATGGCAAAAACACCCAAAAAAGCCAATATCCATTGAATTGATTTATTCATAATAAGCTATTAATGTTAGGTTTAGAAGTTTAGGTGTTTAACTCAACCCTAAATACCTAAACACAAAAAAATCGGAGGTAAAAGAGCCTGTCTTTTACCTCCTCGCTATCTATGTACTCAATTATTATTTTATTGTTGATACAATACACTCACGTAATAAATAGCTCCGGTCAACGGCCCGCCATAAATGTAAGTATATTCTTGTTGGAAGATATTACTTCCGCCAATTTTCACGGTTGATTTCAACTCAGGAATAGCGACAGAAAAACTCATATCTGTCGTATTCACAGTTGGAATGGTGTTCTCTCCAAAGTTTGAAAAATAATGAAATGAAGAAGAGTACTTCCATGCTGCATTAAAACTAAAGCGATCTTGTGGCCCAAATTTGTTAACGTTTACAAAGATGCCTAAGCGATGTTCAGGTGTATTGAACTGCAATTCTCGCAAAAAGGCTTCTTTCTCCTGATCATCATCAATATTCGGATTGGTAGCTTCAAAATCATTGCTATCAAAATCATTCCAGTTATAAGTCAATCCAACTCTTACATTCTGTGCTAATTTATAATCAATGTTTAAACCAACACCGTAAGATTGTACACGCTCAGACCTATTCTGTCTAATTGCAAACAATTGGAAATCTGGTGTTCCTGGTCTGAATGCCATTACCGGACGAATGATTAAATCCTGATATTGTGTAAAATATCCATTCAAATCAATCAATAAGCGGTCATTGGCCAGCAATCCTTTATAACCTACCTCATATAAAGTATTTTTCTCTGGTTGAACAGCTGTAAACCCTCTTCCATCTTCTTCAATAATTTGTTGTAATGTGAATTGATTACCAGACCTACCCTGATAAACAAAGTTGTCAATTGATCTTTGTGCAGAACCAATATTGGTAAAGGCCGAAGTCAATTGGAGTCTGAAGAAACCTTCCTGTATACTTGGAATTCTAAATCCGGTTTGGAAAGATCCTCTTACAAAATGCTTCTTCTGTGCATCCAAGTTGTAAACCAGTGCTACCCTCGGAGAGAAATTGGACTCATAATCTTGCGAATCATCAAACCTCAAAGCCAAAGTCAAACGCAATTTATCGTCTAATAGGTAATTAGTAGATTGTACATACATACCTACCTGGTTAACTACTATTGGCTCTCCAAAACCTAAAGCTCCATCATTGTAAAAAGTCCCTTCCGAATCAATATTGAATCGACGGTAGTTTAATCCCGCTAACAACTGAAATGGTAAAACACTTGAGAAGTCATAATCTAAATCCGCATTGATGTAACTACTGAAATCAATTGTTTGTGAACCAATAGTTACATCAGAATTCAAACCTGAAAAGTCTGTATTATTGCTGGTTGCGGCCAAAGCTGCCTCAAAATCATCTTTGTTGAACTCGCTTCCGCCCGGCATAAATCTATCTGCAAAAATTCTGGCATCTCTCAATGAGCCGGTTTCAGTATAACGCTGTTGGAAATCAGCTACCCATAGATCATTAGGCCTAATGGACTGCTGTATAGCATCTGCAGCATTGGTGCCAGAGAAACTACCTCTGAAGTTATCCAGTTTGTGCTGATATACCCTGAAGTTTAAGTTTTTACCTTTCAAATTCACATGATGCATGCGCTGTAGGTAATCATATTGAGGGAAAGTAACACTCGAACGAATCAACCAATCAGAGAAAGAATGTTTGTACATGTATGATAATTCCCAATCCTCATCAAAGCGATAATGCAAAGAGAAGTTACCTCGGAAAGACTCCATTCTATTGCTGAAGAAATCAGCAGTTGTAAACATATCTTTTTCTGTAATTCCAGACCTGGCTAGTTCTCCAGCACCTAGACTAGTAACAGTTCCATCCGGTGCAGTCAATGTAACGGGAAAACCAATACTTCCAATACCATTGGCATACTCATCACCCAATCGGTGTACGGCATCAATACGTAGATATCCATTAGGATCATTGATATCCTGAGCTAAAAATGCATCTCTGTTATCAAACTGTCTGGCAGGGATTAAAGCAGATTGATCATCTGCAATCCAATCGTAAATAGAACGGTAAGAAATGTCTGCTTTAAAAGCCAATTTATTATTGAATAAGTGGACTATTCTAAAATCTTGCTCATACAATGGATTGGTACCTGCAGCGTCCTGTACCGTTACACCTACTTTGGTCTGCATGCTGAATTCCGGAAAATCGAATGGACTTTTTGTATACATTCTCAAAACACCATTGAATGCATCTGAGCCATATAAAGCAGAGGAAGCACCAGGAATTACTTCTACACTTGAAATATCAAGATCAGATGCTCCCATCGTACCAGCAATAGCTAGCCCGATTGGATTGGTTAAATCAATTCCATCTATTTGTTGTTTAAAACGGAAGTTTCCAGGATCTGAAAACCCTCTTGTATTGTAAGATGGTAATGCGACACTAGATCCCATTGACCAAACTCCCATAATGTTGCCTATAGCTTCATAAGCGCTCAATTGACCAGAAGCTTGTAATTCTTTGCTGCTCAATTTACGAATGGTCACCGGAGCCTCTAAAACTCTTTCTTCAAATCGAGAAGCACCTACAACAATTACATTAAGATTAAAAGAACTGTCTTGTAAAATAACATTTACATCATTCCATATGGTTTGCCCATTTGTTGGATCAAACTCTATTGTTTGGGGTGCATATCCAATATAAGAATAGGTCAATTGGAATGGCGTATTGACATCTAATTCAATAGAGTACCTACCTCTTGAATCGGTAACTACTCCATTACCACTACCAGGATCGAAGATGGTAGCTCCTATAATGGCTTCAGAAGCATCCTTAACAATCCCTGAGACTTTGACTTGTGCGTTTATGTATTGGTTGAAACCTAAGAGCATGACTACCAATAGCATAAATTTACCTAGTTTATTCATCATTTTGTTTTTATTAATAAAGCCCAATTCGTAATTTTGACTCTTGAACACTAGATATTAATTCAAGTTCCTGAATCGAGCATAAATTTTAATAATTTTCAGAACTTTCAATAATTTCTGAATTCACGCAAATTTACATGCTCCTGACGATATTTGCTTAAAAAAAGAGACATTTCCGTCTGGAAATGTCTCTTTTAACATAAAACGGGCTTAGAACGCCGTTTTAAATATCACTTTTTACTGATAACATAGGATTTTATACAGTCCAATACTCTCCTTACTTCATTCTAAACAAACAGATCAATAAAATAATAATCATCATGGCTCCGGCCAGCCAAAAAATGATAGGTCCAATCTGTCCAAAAAGCAACCCGCCCAAAATAAGGCCAAAAATACTCGCTAAACTCCCCATACTATTTCCATATCCCTGAATCGTTCCAGTCGCAAAAGGAGGGCTGGTTTGAGCCAAAACAGCTAAAAAGCTTGGCCACATCAATCCATTTCCAAAAGCCATAGAAATATTTGCAATAATCAAAGCAGGAAAGGTTCCTATCGGTAAAACAAAAAAGTTGATTCCAATTAATAAGCAACCCAATATAATCAAGAATCGATCAGAAACTCTGGAAGAAAGATAGGTAAGAATTGGGCCTTGTACGACGATCATAATACCACTGAGAACAGTAAGGTAAAGTCCCAATTCCGTAGATGTCCATTGCAAATCTGTTGAAGCATAAATAGGGAAGCTTGCATAAAAGAGGCTAAACCCAAGGAAGGTCAAAAAATAAATAAGAAACAATAATGCAATATTCTCCATTTTCAGAATGCTCCAAAAGCTTAAATCCGGACAGTCTTTCATCTCATAGCATTCCTTGTTTTCAATTTGGAATAATTTAGAGGCATTGAATTTATCTGTGTCAGCAACTACAAGGTTCTGTTTAGATTCGGGTAAAAAGTATTTTATGACCACAATGGCTATGAGGGAAATCAGAGCTGCAATTAAAACCGGTAATAAAGATCCTAAAATGGTGGATGCCAATAAACCTGAAACTGCAGGTCCCAAAACCAGTCCCAAGCTGGTAGAGGATGCCATTTTACCAAAATTAGCTTTTCGATTATCATCCGTACTCACATCAGATAAATAGGCATTGGCTACCGACACATTACCACCAGTGAGGCCATCCAGTGCTCTAGCAATAAAAAGGAATACCAATGGAAGAGTAATCAAAAAAGACCCACCAAAACTATTTTCAACAGAAAATAAGGTCTGATTGGGCAAGCTCACTGCTACGATAAACAAGATCCAAGCTAAAAAAGTCCCAGCCTGACTAACGATTAATACTTTCTTTCTACCAATATTATCAGACCATCTACCTAAAATCGGTGCTCCAACAAGCTGAAAGGCTGAATAAGTTGAACCGAGAACGCCATATATAAAGCCATTCCCACCAAAATCTTCCACCATGAAAATGAGAATAGGAAAGATGATACTGTAGCCCAAAATACCAATGAAATTAACCATTAGTACTGGAAATATTGAGGTAGGCTTTTTTAAAGGTACTGATTGAGTCTGGTCCATTTTATTAATCTGCTATAGCTGTTTTTGTAATTCTAATTCCCTGAATGAATTGAGCAGAAGTTATATTTACATAAAAACCTCCACCTTCACGTCGATAGAAGTAAGATATTTCGATGATTTCCCTTTTGTCATTTCTCCTTACAGTCATTCCATCATCCCAAACTTCATCCTCTTTTTCTGGGTTTTCAAGAGGACACAATCAACAAATAGGATTCATCAAAGATAACTTCATCATAAATGTAGCAATCCTTATCTTCGCAGCGCGATACATCTGCTTTTGTTAACAATTAAAAATTTTCCATGAGAAAAGCATTTTTTTTCTTGATTGCATCTTTTATTATTTTTTCCTGTCAACCTACTGAACAACCAGATGAAAGTAATGCAACGGTGACTAATAATAGGAGTAATGAGCCTGCTGTAATTGCAGAACAAAATTCAGATTGGGAAAAGGCCATTCAGGAATATGATTCAAAAATTGAATCCGAACCCAATAACCCACGTTTC
>JBCBCD010000458.1:0-5906 GCA_038530915.1 Bacteroidota bacterium | reverse complement strand
CTTTTTATTGCAAAGACTATCTACTGAAAAGTTGACTACACTCTCCATTTGAACGGCGATATCGTTTTTTTGGCCATTTGGCAGACGAAAATTGTAATTGAAGTTTTGGGGATAGGCTAATCCATTATCTTGCAGAGTATACCGATAGATCTTTTCGGGGAGTTTTCGTTCCTGCATGGCTTGTCCATTGAGAAAAACAGGTTCGGCTGCCTTGATGGATCTGGCATTTCCAATTTCACTTCCCTGCAATATAGTTGCAGTTGCTTTTAGATCTCGCTCAGCTTCAAGATAACGAACATACAGACTGACAAAGGTTTTTTCATTGCTTTCTTCCGATGTAGTAGAAGAATTACATCCAAAAAGAAGGATTAGTAACAAGCTTGAGAGAACAACCGTATACTTCATTGGTTTACTATTTGCTTTTAACGAAAAGCAAATTTAGTGGATTAGTTTATAAGTTGATAAGGTTAAAAGTGTCTAACTCCTAACCTTATTAACTTATAAACTCATAAACTACAAAACGTCACCCATTCGACCAAAGGCGGCTTAGTGGACTCATTTGAAGGAGCTATTGATCGGAAGTTGTCGTTATTCATTTAACTTTAAGGCCCTAAAATGAGCAGCAAAGATTGCTTTTGTTGAGCGTTTGTCAAATAAGAAGTCAAGCTATCAGAATAATTTATTAACATTGCCGCGCTTATTACCCTAACTATCAACACTAAGACATTTACTATACAGAGCATATAACCAAGCCTGTTGAAAATAGAAATCCTCATGGTAAGAACTTTACTTTTAATTGCGTTTTTATGTCTATCATTAGGAGCTTTTAGCCAGACTTCCCTGTCTGGAAAAGTGACAGATGGAGAGAATAATGATCCCATCTTATTTGGTACCGTAGCTTTATACCTCAACGGGGTACTCAAAAATGTAGTGGAAACCGATGACAATGGTAACTACAACTTTTCAAACATCGACCCTGGTACCTATGATGTAGAAGCTTCTTATACAGGATACCAGCCTAAGCGGGTTTCCAATGTAAAAGTATTAGCCGGTAAGGCCAACAAACTGAATCTTAGCATCTCTAATGATGGTGGTATCGTTTTGGACGAAGTTGTTGTCGTTGAATACCAAGTGCCTCTGGTCGAACAGGATAATACAACATCCGGTTCCACTCTGACAAGTGATCAAATTCGAAGTTTGCCTACGCGGAACATCAACGCTTTGGCAGCTACGGCGGCTGGTATTGCATCGGCCGATGAAGGGGATGCGATATCAATTAGAGGTTCCAGAACAAATGCGACAGATTATTATGTAGATGGTATCCGTGTACAAGGTAATTTAATACCTGAATCTGAAATTGACCAATTACAGGTTATTACAGGTGGTATCGAAGCCAGATATGGAGATGTTACAGGTGGTATCATTTCGATTACTACTAAAGGACCTTCTAATAAATTTTCTGGTGGTATTGAATTAGAAACCTCTGAGTTTTTAGATCCTTATAAAAACAGTTTGGTGGGTTTCAACCTGAGTGGTCCCATCTTAAAAAATGCGAGAGGACAATCTGTTCTGGGATATCGTTTGGCAGGACGTTATACTTATCGTTTTGATGATGATCCTCCGGCAGTACCGGTATATCAGGTAAAAGATGATGTCTTGGCAGAACTGGAAGCCAACCCAATTCTTGGTGATGGTGCTTCTCCATTAGTAGCTGCAGATTTCCTTCGAAATGCAGATGTAAATGCTTTGGACGCTCAGCCTAACGAAAATTCCAATCGATTTGATTTTACGGCAAAACTAGATGCCTTACTGACTGATAATATAGATGTAACCTTCACAGGGGCGTTTACCTCCTCTGAAAACAGATTTACACCTGGTGAAGGAAGTACATCCGGAGCCAATTGGCGATTGCTAAACAGCCACAACAATCCGCTGGGAACAGGTACGACTTATAGAGGTAATTTCCGCTTCCGCCACAGATTGGGCAATAGCACAGGTGAGGGTAGCAAAGGTTTGATTCAAAATGCATCTTATACGCTTCAGTTTAGTTATGAAAAAACAGAATCGGAAACAGCAGATTATAGGCATGAGGATCGATTCTTTGAATATGGTCACGTAGGTGAGTTTGATGTGGAATGGATTCCTACGTTTGTAGAAGAGTTCAATCCTGAAACACAATTGTTCCAGGTGAGACATACAGATTACCTACGGGTACTGAGAGGATTCAATGCAAGCCAATTCAATCCTGTTTTGGCCAATTACAACAATGCTTTAAACCTGAGCTTTGATGAAGCTTTAAATGGTACTATCGGCAATAGTGTCATCACCAATAGAGAAAATGGTATCGGTAGCTTGCTGACATTAGATAACTTCATTGCTCCTAATGGTGCTATTTCCGGAGTATTTACCAACTCCTGGAACTTCCACAGCAATGTTGGTTCTGTATACAACTTATATTCTAAAGGAGACAACGACATCATTACCTTCAATGCTAATGCTAACCTGGATTTAGTACCAAAAAATTCTGATCAAGGTAGACACAGCATACAGTTTGGTATTTTATATGAAGAACGTGTCAATAGAGGATATACTGTAGCTCCTGTAGGATTATGGAACATTGCTCGCCAACAAGCTAACATTCACATTCAAGGTATAGAGGAAGGTGCGGATACAGTAGGAATATTCACAGGTATTGCTGATTATCCTGAAGCTCCTCTTTTGGCATTAACCATTGAGCAAGATACAGATAATCAGTTTTTTAGAAATATTAGAAATGTGACAGGTCAGGGATTGACAGAGTTTGTCAATGTAGACGGAATAGCTCCTGATCAGTTAAGCCTGGATCTTTTCTCTGCCAGAGAGTTGAATGATCAGGGTATTTTGAATTACTTCGGGTTTGATTATTTGGGAAATCCTTTTGACGGTACTTTTGATGAGTTTTTCTCAGCTAGAGACGCAAATGGCATACGTACTTTCCCGGTTGCTCCTAACCGTCCGATTTACACAGCGGCTTATATTCAGGATAAATTTACTTTTAGAGACATCATCTTCCGTTTGGGGGTAAGGATCGATCGTTACGATGCAAATACAAGTGTATTGAAAGATATTTACTCTTTGTATGAAATCATGGGAGCACAAGAATACCACTCACAATTTGAAGGTGAAAGACCGGGTAATATCGGTGATGACTTTAAGGTTTATTTGGAAAATGAAGACAATCTGGCCAATACACCAGCTGTACAAGCTTATCGCGATGGAGATCAGTGGTATACGAGTGATGGTACTCCGGTAAATGACCCAACAGAGGTCATCACAGGTGGTTTGGTTTTCCCTAAATACAAAGACCAAAGAGTAACTACCAACAACAACTTTATCAAATCTCCTGATTTTGACCCAAGTGTTTCTTTTGAAGATTACGAAGCACAGGTCAATATCATGCCACGTTTGGCCTTCTCTTTCCCAATCTCTGAGGATGCCAACTTCTTTGCTCACTATGACATCCTGGTTCAGCGTCCACCATCTAATACACTGGCTACAGCAAGGGATTATTTCTACTTCACTGATGAAGCAGGTGTAATTAAGAACAACCCCAATTTGAGACCTGAGCGTACGATTGATTACGAGGTAGGGTTTAGACAAAAAGTATCGAATGCTTCTGCTGTAAAATTAGCGGCTTATTATAAAGAAATGAGAGACATGATTCAGGTAAGAACCATCTTCCCTGTTCCTTTTGTCAATCAGTATACTACTTACGACAACATTGATTTTGGTACCGTAAAAGGATTTACTTTCGAATATGATCTTCGTAGAACGGGCAATGTCTCTTTCAATGTAAATTATACCTTACAATTTGCAGATGGTACCGGTTCTAACGCCAACTCTCAGCGTGGTTTGACAAGTAGAGGTAACCTGAGAACCTTATTCCCTTTGAACTTTGATGAACGCCACAGGGTCGTTTCTAACCTGGACTTCCGCTTTGCCGGAGCTGGTCGTTATAAAGGACCTACTTTATTTGGATTGCCAGTATTTACCAATACAGGTTTGAACTTACAAGCCATTGCGGTTTCCGGGCGTCCTTATACAGCAACCATTACTCCTACAGAATTGGGTGGAGCGACC
Organism: Bacteroidota bacterium; assembly: GCA_038530915.1. Classification (GTDB taxonomy): domain Bacteria; phylum Bacteroidota; class Bacteroidia; order Chitinophagales; family Saprospiraceae; genus JANQPA01. The sequence goes on along the minus strand of JBCBCD010000458.1, from coordinate 1,787 downwards.
ATCGCAGGGTCTATCAATGGTTCCAGACAACCTTGGAACTTTACAATCAACTTAAGATTGGATAAATCCTTCCAGATCAGACCCGGTTTGAATGCGAATGTTTATGTAAGGGTTTCCAATTTATTGGATAGAAGAAACATCATCAATGTGTATTCTGCTTCCGGATCAGCAAGCGACGATGGGTTCTTGCTTTCATCGGATGGACAGGATCAGCAACAAACAATAGAAAATTCAAGAAGAGAACTGGAAGCCTACTTGGAGTCTTACTCTTGGAGAATATTGAATCCTAATTTCTTCTCCTTGCCGAGAAGGATTTTTGCGGGAATGATTTTTGACTTTTAACATCATGAAACCAATGGTTCGTGATGCTTTATCTGTGAACAAATTAAAATTGACCATATTTATGCGCCAGAAACATTTATGGCTAGTCTTAGGATTATGGATGAGCACAGCAATGGTAGTTTTTGCTCACATCAACCCAGAAATACAAAGAATAAAACAAGAAATTAACAGAGGCTTGTCTTTTAGAGAAAATTGTGACAACGCCATTACTCAGATAGATCAAGACATCAATAACGTAAGGGCTCGTTTGCTTACAGGTGGTGATGCCTGGTGGGATGGAACGGATGGCCGTTACGTTGTTCCAAAAGTACAGCCGGGTATACCGGAAGTATCTTCCATCTTTGCTGGTGCTGTTTGGTTAGGTGGTGTCGATCCGGCGGGTAATTTGAAAGTAGCTGCACAAACTTACGGTCGTAACGATGGATCTTTTGACTTCTATCCAGGGCCGTTGAATCCTGAGACAGGTCAAACTGAACAGGATCAGTGTGCTAAATGGGATAAGTTTTTTACCGTAACAGGAGAAGATATAGAAACACACATTCGCAATTGGGAACGTGCTCAATTGGAAGGAGTGGAATACAACCCGGATGACATTCCCAAGGATGTCAAAGGATGGCCAGCTACCGGAAATCAGTTCTTCTTCGAAGTCCATCAATTTGAATTGCCCAATACCACTCAGGGGCTGGCAGGCTTCTGGGATCAGGATGGTAATGGTGTTTACAATCCCGATCAAGGTGATTTCCCAATCATAGAAATCCGTGGTTGTACCGACAAACCGCAGTTCCCGGATGAGATGATTTTCTGGATTTACAATGATGCCGGGAATATTCACTCGGAATCAATGGGAGATGCCATCCAAATGGAAGTACAGGTACAGGCATTTGCTTATGCCACAAACGATGAGATCAATGACATGACCTTCCAGCGTTATAAATTGATCAATAGAGCAGTAGAAAGTATCGATTCTACTTTCTTTGCGATGTGGGTGGATCCTGATTTGGGCTGTTTTACGGATGATTATGTAGGTTGTGATACAACAAGAGACTTGGCTTATGTATACAATGAAGATGCTATTGATGGGCAGACAGGTTGTAGTTGTCCGGCGGGTGTAAATACTTATTGTGAAGAAGTTCCCATTTTAGGAGTTGACTACTTTAGAGGACCGTTGGATGAGTTGGGCAATGAATTGCCAATGTCTTCCTTTACGTATTATAACAATGGAGCTATTGGTTCCCCTCCGGTAGGTACTACTGACCCGGCCAATGCTCAGGAATATTACAATTATATATCCGGTTCGTGGCGGGATGGCAGTCCCTTTACCTTTGGAGATGATGCTTATCAGGATGGAGAAAGAATCAATTACGCCTTTACAGAACCACCGAATGATCCGAATGGATGGTCTATGTGTTCACAAAATCTTGCTTTTGGAGATAGACGTACGATCC
>JBCBCD010000457.1:0-5909 GCA_038530915.1 Bacteroidota bacterium | reverse complement strand
CTGCCGGTAAGAATGCCGTAGACTTTAGACTAGAACATATGACCGATGACCCTCAGAGTATTCGTTTAAAAAATGTGATTAAAACTTGTGCCGAAAAAGCAGGATATTCTGAAGAAGTAAAAGATGGTAGAGCCATGGGATTTGCAGCTTCTATTGATGGAGGTTCTCCTTGTGCACAGGTAATAGAGGTATCTGTAGTGGATAATCAGATCAAGGTACATAAGGTTACTGTGGCTTTTGATTGTGGTGTTGCTGTTAACCCTGATCAGGTAAAAGCACAAATTGAAGGTTGTATTGTCATGGGAATGAGTGCATCCTTGTATGAGAAAATGGACTTACAAGACAATAAGCTCAGCCCAATCATTTATGGTCCTTATCAAATGGCCCTGATGAGAGATATTCCTAAAGAAATCGACATCACACTGATCCAGGGAGTAGATTATGCCGGCCCGGTTGGTGAGCCGCCTTTAGGTCCGGTAGGTGCAGCTATTGGAAATGCCGTTAAAAGATTGACAGGTAAGCGTTTGACAGAATTGCCGATGTCATTGGAAGGATAAAACTTTTAATAAGGTGTCTTGCCGACAGGCAAGACACCTTATTATTATAACCTAAACGCTGCACTCGCAAACGACAATCCGCCTCCTGATCCTATAAAGTAGACCAGATCTCCAGTTTTGACCAGCTCTTTTTCCCACGCATCATTAAATGCCATCGGTATACAAGCTGAGCCAGTGTAACCATAATTATGCATGATGGTATGCCCTTTATCGCGATCTACTTCCAAACGATCCAAAGTTTCCCAAATTGAATGAATATTGATTTGAGTGATAAAGTATTTGTCTACCTCTTGAGAAGTAACACCTATCCGTTGGCTTAGCTTATTTGCCATTTCTGTCCAGGTGTCAGGATTCAATTCTTTAGGGAATTTCCGTACAAACTTGAGTTTGTGATCGTTTTGATCCAAGACTTCTTGAGAAATAGGAGTATTTGCTCCCCCGGCATAAATGCCCATCCAGCTATTGTATTCTCCTTTAGAAATGAGTTCACTGGCTAAAAAGCCTTTGGCTGTATTTTTTTCAGCTTTTAGCAATACGGCTCCGGCACCATCAGCAAATAAGGTAACTGTTTTTTTATCTTTTAGATTCAGATACTTGCTCATATTATAAGCACCTATGACCAATACGTGTTGGTATTGTTCATCTGAACGAATGTATTTAGAACCGATATCCAGAGCAGTAACAAAACCTGCACAGGCGGTATTAATATCGAATGTTCCGGCATTGACAGCACCCAATCGATGCTGTACGACTGAAGCAGTGGATGGAGAAACGTATTCCGGAGTATCCGTAGAAAGTACGATCAAGTCCAATTGTTCAGCTTTAACACCTGCTCTTTCTAGGCATTGCTTAGCCGCATTCTCTGCTAAATCAGCCGTACTTTCATCAGCTGACGTCCATCGACGTTCGTATATGTGTACATTTTCGCGCAGCCAGGTATCCACATCTTCCCCAAGTTGTTCATTGAACCAACTGTTGGGAATAATTCTTTCAGGATAGTAAGCCCCGCAAGAAATTATAGTTGCATTTTGCATTAATTCTATTCTTTTTTAAGGAAATGAAAAACTAGTGTTGGTATAACACTTAAGAGCAATCCAAAGGTCGCTGGTACAGCAGGATTGCTGAAAGCTAGTGCGTCTTGAAAAATCGTTTTGCCAAAGAAAAACAAACCGAAATGTATTGCCAGAGCCAATAATGACATGAGCCATACAAAGGTCATATTGGCATTTTTGAAAAATATTCCGGCAATGAGTGGAGGTACTACGGCTAATACTAGTCCATAGACTCCTGCCTGACCAAATATTCCGAGTAGTTTTGGTGGATTGAGGGTAACAAAAAATGTAAGAATGGCAATAACTATCAGTACAATATGACTACTCTGATAAGCCAACTTCATTTTTTGTGTCTTATCCAGCTTAGAATCTTTCTTATCTAGTAAATTTAGTACCAAATCATTTGCTGTAATGGTTGAAATACCTACTAGTAAACCATCTAATGTTGACATAGCCGCAGCCAATAGTACGACACTTATTATGGTAAATAGCCATTCGGGGAATACATTTTGCAAGTAAACGGTCATTACGAGATCTTGTCGGAAAGCACCGGTCTCTGCATCTACTAATTGCTGTGGATCAACTGCAAAGTGGGCCCAAAATCCAGCTGCCAAAAGCAAGCAAAACAGAAAAAAGACAATGCTGAATACGATGATGTAATCTCTTACCGCTTTGTCTGTTTTCACATACAATGCCTTAGTCAATATATGTGGTTGGCACACTAGAGCACCACCAATACAAAAACCCGCTATATAAGTCGAAAACCAATCGTTGTACAACTGACTTTTAGGATTGACCCATTTTACCAGATTAACATCAACATTTTGAAGAGTAGTGATAAAATTGTCTTCAGAAAACATCAATTGGAAACCTGACCAAATAACGATCAAACTCACAAAAATCATCAGAAAGCCTTGGAACATATTGGTGAAAACATGGGCATAAGTTCCACCAAATAATACATAGCCAGTTACAAATACAAGGGTTATGATTAAGGCAGCCAAATTGGATACGCCCAGTAGCTTTTGCATCACAATAGAAATGCCACCTACCAGCAAAACAATGAAGGCAAAGGTAAGCAGATTGATAAATGCAAAGTACAGTGAAAAAGACTTTGAACCATACCGCTTACCAATCCAATCAGGTATGGTCAATGCTTCCATCTCAGCGCCTAGTTTTCGAAAACGGAATGAAAGCAAGACCAACATACTTACAAAACCTACATAAACACTAATTCCTAAATGCATAAAGGCTGCTAAGCCATCTACATAAACAAAGCCCGGATTGATAATAAAGGTTGCAGCAGAGGCTGTAGCTGCTGCTAAAGTAACACCTACCTGTATAGGGGAAAGGTCGCCTTTACCAATAGCAAAACTGCTAAAATCTTGTGTTTTCTTATGCCCCAGCCAACCTAAATAAGCAGTTCCAATTAGATAGATTGAAAATAAGATCCAAGCAAGTGTCATAGCAAACGGCTAGTTTATATTAATGTATTTTTTGGCTAATTAGTAAGCAGTTTTACTGGATATGAGTATTCAGTAAAACTGCTTAGAGGGTTAGAAGGTTAGTTGTTAAGCTAACCCTCTAACCGCTAACCTTCTAAACAGAATTTATTTCTTACTTATTGCAGGTAAGTTAATTCTAAACTCTAGTGTATACAAGCCTCTCGTTGGAGCTGAAGCTGTAAATTCTCTCAAGTCTTCATTGAATAAGTTACTCGCTGCTGCAGACAAGGTGAAGATTTCATTGAAACGGTATCCTATACTTGCATCAACAGTAACAAAACCACCCAATGGACCAAAGTTGAAAGTATCAGCACTACGAGCGTTTTCTACAATAGGTCTTCCTCTATAAGTCAATCCTGGGTGAGACTGCGAGGCAATCTGGAAGCTTGAGAAGTAATCATATTCTTCTACCCAACGACCAAATAATGTACCAAACCATTTGGTACCACTGTAGTTTAAGCCCATACCAATTTTATTGGTTGGTGCATTCACAAGTATATCAAGGAAGTTAACAATACCATCACCATTGAAGTCATTTTCCATATTGTCTTCATCCACTGAATAATCAAAGAAAGAATAGTTCAAATAACCACTCAATTGTGGGGTGAAGTAGTAAGTCAAGCCTAAGTCAAAACCATAAGTGTTTACTTCACCAAAGTTAATGTAAGTAAATACCAAACCATTAAAGGCTCCAAAGCCAGTTTGAACATCTTCAATAGGCGTATCACCTCTTTGTGTAGTAACCCCAATACTAGTTACTGGACTTAAGAAGTCTTCAGAAATATTGTAGTAAGCATTGGCATCAATGAACAACTTATCTTTAATCAACTGTCCACGATAACCCAGCTCAAAGGTCTGTAATCTTTCTACTGACTGTCTCTCTACCATAGAGCCATCTGTCAATGTAAAGCCTTCGCCATTACCTAAGATCAAACCTGCAAACAAATCACCAAACATATTCAAGATGGTTGGTGCAGCAATACCTTGACCATATGTCAAACGCCAGGTACCCATATCGCCTACTTTCAATACACCAAACTTAGGTACGAAGTTGAAGTCATAAATCTCGTGATTATCTGCTCTGGCAGCGGCCAAAACTCTCCAGCCATTAGGGAAATTATAGGTAAAGTGTGCATAAGCTCCCAACTGAGTAACGTCGATGAAGTCATCTTCATCCGCATCCAAAAGGTAAGTACCCAAACTGTTGGCTCTATCCAGTTGGTATTGTACACCTGTAATTAACTCCAGGTTGCCAAAAGTATTGTTGTACTGAAACTCTGCATTTAAGCGACGAGAATCATCCTGGAAGAGTGCCCCATTACCGTATGATGCATCACCTCTTGCAGTTGCATCGGGTAAACCTGCATCCAATAAAGCATAATAGTTTTTAGTTCTTTGATCAATAGCATAAGTACTATCTGTCTGACTAATCGTATAGTAAGCCTGTGCGAACCAGTTTTTACCAGAAAAACGCAACTGATAATAATTGATGCTCCAATCTTGTATCTGATTGCGACCTACATTGGTAGGAGCCAGGTAGTTACTGTTGCTATAACCAGTATTGAAAATGATATCAAGGCTACTAGATGGTGAATAGTACAATCCAGCTTCAGCCTTTAAGAAATCAACTCCATTGTCCAACTCTAATTCTTCATAACCTTCGCTTTGACCATCAGGAATCGGATTTCCTGCATCATCAAAAGCTCCCACTCGGTCAATGAAAACAGAATCTGTAAACTCAAATTCTGTAGCAGTGGTGTATTCCCCCACTACTTTAAAAGCAAACTTATCACTCAGTACTTGTGCATGACGCAAACGACCTGAGAAAAAGCCATTGCCATCACCACTTACACCAGGATTGATCGTAATCATTGTACCTGCTGAAGTACGAGGGTCTTTTGTGATGGTGTTCAATAAACCATTGTGGGCATTTGGGCCATAAAGAGTAGAGTTGGGCCCTAAGATTACCTCAACTCGCTCAATATCTTCTTTGATGGATGTATTCAATGGTCCAAAAGGAAGACCGGTAGCAATCAAAGTCGAAAAACGACCATCTGTTACTTGTAGGTTCTTAGCGTTGAAGTTGGAATTAAATCCTCGAATGTTAAAAGCAGGAGTAGCAATACCTGCTCTAAAGTAATCGATTCCTTTTTGACGTGCGATCAATTCGGCAGGGTTACCCGCATACTCAAGAATTTCGCGAGCAAAAACAGTTTCAATAGTAGCGGGACTTTCTGTTATTTTCTCTGGTTTTCTGGAGCCCGAAATGACTACCTCACTTAGTATATTGCCTGCTGATAAGCTTACGTCCATTGTCGTCGTAGAGTTAGCTTTAATCGTAACTTCTTTTTCGGAATCAGAATATCCAACATAACTGATGATCACTGTATAAGTTCCTGGTGAAAGAGATAAGGTGAAATTTCCATCAGCATCTGTAGTTGATCCTTTGTTAACTGTAGGGATAACTACATTGGCACCAATTAAGGCTTCTCCTGATTCATCTGTAATTTTTCCGCTTAAGATTCCGTCCTGAGCCATTAGGGCGATAGAGAAGAGGCTCATAATCAAGGATAAGGCTATTTTTTTCATAAATACAAGTGGTGTTAGAAATGGTTTTTAATATTTAGTGAGTAGAATATTTTAGAATTTTTGATTGGTTGTAAGAAATTATATTTGGTGATGTAAAGGTATTTCGATTTAAAAGAAGCGTAATTGGGTTAGGAATAAAATTTGATTTGACTTATTAAGTGGAGAGTCTTATTTTTGAGCTGTAATTAACTGAAAACCAGCAAGAA
>JBCBCD010000456.1:1577-5909 GCA_038530915.1 Bacteroidota bacterium | reverse complement strand
AAAGGGCATCGCTTGCATTGCTTACCCTTCATGTATTTCTTACAACACTTTTTCTCTCTCCTTTCAAATTTTTCATGCTATTTTGCCAAAAAAGACAGCATGAATATCAGAATCAATCAACTCAAAAAACAATTACTTTCCGGTCAAAAGTCTTATGGCATTTGGCACGGCATACCCAATAGCTATATCGCGGAATTATGTGCAGGAGCGGGGTTTGACTGGGTCTGTATCGATGGCGAACATGGGCCTTTTGATTTCAATCAAGTCATACAAAATCTTCAGGCCATACAATTACACAGTTCCAGCGCTGTAGTGAGAGTACCTACCGCCGATCCGGTTATCATCAAACAGGTTTTGGAACTGGGAGCTCAAAACATCGTCATTCCAATGATAGAATCTGCTGAACAGGCTGAATTGATGGTTAAAGCCATGTTATATCCACCAGAGGGAATTCGCGGTATTGGTGCAGGTTTTGCAAGAGCAGCTCAGTGGGGACGTGTTGATGATTACCTCCATATGGCTAATGAACAAATGTGTTGTATCTGTCAGGTAGAAACCGTCAAAGGTGTGGAAGCATTAGATGAAATGCTTAAAGTAGAAGGTCTCGATGTTATTTTTATAGGCCCAGCAGATCTTGCAGCTAGTATGGGTTATTTAGGACAAGCAGCACATCCTGAGGTAGTGCAGCTGATTATAGATTGCATCAAAAAAATTGTTAAAGCCAGAAAATCAGCTGGTTTTCTGACTTCTCACAAGCCTTCCATTCAAGCTTTTATAGACGCCGGAGCAAAAATGATTGGTGTAGGAGCAGATGCTACTTTGTTTGCGGATGCTACTCAACAGGTTCTAGAAAAATATAAATTTTAATAACTTTTAATGGCGGGCTAGCCCGCCATTAAAAGTTATTAAAATTTGCCTGAATTGACATTCACTTCAGGTACAGGCTCTACATTGTCCCAATGCTCAACGACTTTTCCATTCTCTATTCTAAAAATATCTACCTGTGCAAAGTCTTGATTGATGGTACCGTCGTTCCAATTGGCCCTACACAAAGCAGCTACAAAATTCCCTTGCCCAACTAAAAGAACGATTTCTTCATAATTCAAAGGGCGATTAGGAGCAGTTGCCAACTTTTGAAAGTGTTCCAAACCATCAGCTACTTCTTTATTGTGTTGGATGTATTTTTCTGTAGAAATATATCTGGAAAGATCATTAGGATTGCCACCGCGCATCAACGCATCTTTGATCAGGTTTCTTACCAATTCCTTGTTTTCTTCTGTTTTATCCAAGTCAGTAATTTTCGTAGGGCCGTCCACAGAAGTATGACCTGAAGGAGTTTGATCGCAATATTCTGCTATTACATCCCAATGTTCAATGATTTTTTCATTTTCATCGGTATCAAAAAAATCGGTAGTAACATATTTGTATTCGCCCTCATTTAAACTTTGAAAAGCTTGAATAAAAACATATTGCCCATCTTCAAATGACCTAACTACTTCAATATGACGCTTTGGATTGCGTTTGACAAAATCAGCAAAGAATTCAATAAAGCCTTCTTTTCCATCTTTCACTCCAGTGCTGTGTTGCGTATAACGAGCACCAGTGTATTTATGTACCGCTTCCTCGTAATGGCCATCTCTGATACCTTCCATATAAAGATTAATAGCATTTTCTAGTTTTTGACCCATTTTCATTGATTTTTTAGCCTAAGTAAAACTAAAAGAATAATCTTTCGATTTTGATGGAATCTTTTGCCTCAATACTGCGTTAAAAAGCCTCACCATAGCTAGGCTATTCCTGCATTTTTTGCCTTGCCTTGAGACAAAATCTTCTCGGTCAAAATGCAAAACTTATTTTTTTAGTTTTACTAAGTTTTTCAAACTCAATGTAACTACATTTTAACAAATCAAAGAGATTCCTTTTTTAATATTATATTAATTGCAGAACAAAATACTGTGACATCTTACACTTTGCTTAGGTGCAATTCATATACATCTCTTAATGAAAGCTAAATCATAAATACAAAATAAATCACTAAGAGTATGTTTAAATGAAAATATCATTCACTACTTGTAAAATTCAAATCTGTAAATCATGAGCGCATAAAAACATAACAACATGGACTATTCTCCACAACGAATTATTTGTTTAACGGAAGAAGTTACTGAAGCTATTTACTGCCTGGGAGCATCGGATCGGATAGTAGGTATTTCAGGCTTTGTAATGCATCCTCCAAAAGCTAGGAAAGAAAAGCCTAAGGTTTCAACTTTCATTAAGGCAGATATTGAAAAGATTATTGGCTTGAAACCGGACTTGGTAATAGGATTTTCCGATTTACAAGCTGATATAGCTCAAAAGCTGATTAAAAATGGCATTACTGTATGGATCAACAATTATCGTTCTGTACAAGGTATTTTTAAGATGATGATGCAGTTAGGAGGACTTTTAAATAAAACTAAAGAAGCAAAAGCTTGGATTCAAACCTGTCGGGACGAAATCGATGCCATCAAAAAAGAAGTAGCACAATGGCCAAGTCAACCTAGCGTCTATTTCGAAGAATGGAATGATCCCATCATCACCGGAATACAATGGGTAGGTGAAATCATTGAACTGGCTGGTGGAATAGATGTATTTCCTGAATTATCTTCAGAATCACTTGCTAAAAACAGAATTTTAAGCGATCCTAATGAAGTGGTCAAACGCAATCCGGATATCATCATGGCTTCCTGGTGTGGAAAAAAATTCAAAAAAGAGAAATTAATAAATCGACCCAACTGGTCTAATATTAAGGCAGTACGAGAAGATCATATTTACGAGATTCCATCTAATAACATCCTTCAGGCAGGTCCTGCAGCTTTGAAAGAAGGGTTAACACATATTCATGAGATTTGCAAAAAATGGGTGCTACAAAAAAGATAACTTACATGACTTACATGACTTACATGACTTATATGATTCAGAAGTGCACAATTCCTTAAACGTCATCAGCTGGATTACCAACAATCAGCAAGGTAAAATAAAACGTGCTCCCTTCTCCCAACCTACTCTCCACCCAAATCTCTCCCCCATGATACTCGACGATCTCCTTACAAATCGGCAAACCAAGGCCTGTCCCCTTAGGCTTGCCACTTTGATTGTCTTCTACTTGCTGGAAGCGTTCAAAGATCTTTTCAATTTGATCCGATGGGATTCCAGAGCCGGTGTCTTCGATGTATGTTGTGATCTTGTGATCCTGTGATTCTGTGATGCCAAGCTTTATGTGGCCGGAGTTTGTAAATTTTACGGCATTGGAGATGAGGTTGATCAATACTTGTTGGATTCGATCTTTATCAGCCATTACCATGGGTAAATCATCAGGTATTTCTTTGATCAGTTCGAGCTCTGATTTTTCAGCAAAAAGAGCAGTAGTAGCATGGATGGCTGAGTCGACTAAATCTCTAGGCTGTTGAGGAGCTATTTTCCAATCCACTTTACCGGATTCTATTTTAGCCAAATCCAAAAGCTCATTGATGAGGTCGGTGAGGCGTTGGCCTTCAGAAGTGATGATATCCAGGTTGCTACTATTAGTATTTGCGGCCTTTTGAGCTTTATCGGCTTCCTTATTAATTTCTGGTATGACCTTTTGTTCCAAGTTGCGCTTATTCAAACGGGCAAAACCTAAAATGGAAGTTAAAGGTGTACGCAACTCATGAGAGACCGTATTTAAAAAGGCTGTTTTAGCTAGATCAGCCTCTTTAGCTGCTGCTTCGGCGGCTATAGCTGCATTGGCTTCGTTTTGAGCTTTGTTTTCAGCCAGTAGTGCTTCTTCTCTTTGTATTTCTAATATACGAGTACGGTTACCCATAGCTAAAGCAAACAAAATAGGTACCGACCCCAAACATAAAAAGAAAATTATTTGGGCATTACCATTTAAAATAATATCCTGACCAATAATTACCGAAATAAAGTAAATGGATGCTGATACGAGGGAAAAAGAAAATGATAAGAGGTAAAATCGCGCAGGAACATATCCGTTTCTCAAAGCTATAATCCCTAACAACAAACAAAAAAGCAAAGTAAATGGTGGTGGTGTAAATAAAAGTCGATTGTAAAATTCTTCTGGAATAGGTCGAAAATTGAGAAGGATCAATTGAGCAACAAGAATCACACCATTAAGTACTATCCAGTATGGGATTGCTTTACGAAGCTTAATTCCCAATGCCTGTAAATTGAGAAAAATATCGGTAAACAATAAAGTAAATGTCATTGATAGCATTAATAAGATCGACAAAAAATGAAAGGAATATTCCAGCAAATTAGGAAAGACAAATAACTCATTGCCCGGAATAAATA
>JBCBCD010000456.1:0-1567 GCA_038530915.1 Bacteroidota bacterium | reverse complement strand
CTATTCTTCTTCATTTCACGAAAGAAGAATAGTAAAAAATAGAGAAAAGAAACAATAAAAATACCAATGGTAAATACAATCCCTATCACATAACCAATATACCTGGTCCAGAATGTGTCTTTATTATAATGATAAAAGTTTATCCAATTGGGAGAATAAAACTTATTGATGTCTTCCAAGCGTAGATAGACTTCCATCGTATCGGAAGGCATAACATCAACAGTAAAAAGATTCATTTTATGATACCTGTATTTTCGCCAAAGTGGCAATCCATTTCCAGTCAATTGATAATCATATCCTGCAGTTTGATTAGGAACATACACATCGATTTTATTCCAGCCCCATAAAAAGTCATCTCCCACACTAAATAAATGGCTGCCATAAAATTGATCATTGCCAATTATCTTAAGCTTTGCCCAATAGACCCAATCTTTATCAAAATCTTTACCTGACTGAAAACGAGCCTTTTGCTTCCAAATCGATTTTACTTCTTCTAAACTGAAAGTTCCCAATGAATCAGCAACTAATTCTATGCTTTGGGAATGTGAGTTGTAATCATATTGCCTAAAGTAGGGGCTCAAGTATTCGCCTCTAAATTGATAACCACCTAAAGAGGTAGCATTTTGATAATCTATATAGGATATCGATAGTAAAGGAGGCATTCTATCTTTTTCTAATTCTTCAACTCTTATATACAAGCTTGTTTCTTCTCCTGCTTCCAAATCAACACTCACAAAATTGTACATGAAGTCTTCCGATTTTTCAGCTGCCAATAGTTCAAAACCACTCCTTTGAAAAATTACAGAGTCTCCTTTTTGATAGTAAGCATCCACTCTATTCCAGCTAAGGTGGTTTGAACCTACCATAAAATAATATTTTCTAGACCTATTTTCTTCCCCTTTAATTCTTAGTTTAAACCAATAAACAGCTTCAGGATCGAACCCGTCTTGGCTATCATTGATCTGGAAAGTTTTTTCTTTAACCTGCTCGTAAGTAAGTTGCCTACTTGTATCCTCAAAAATTCCTAAGGAATGATAAATAGTTCCATAAAGGTTGTTGAAAAATCTGTTTCGTCCAAGTCCATTATCATCATCCAATCTATAGCCATATCTACTTCTGATCTCTTTAAACTGTCTTAAGTAATCTCCTGCCTTTATACTATCATTTTGATTGGAGTATATAGTAGATATTCTAAATAATGATCTTGAGAATTCTAATGAATCATTCAGTACTTCAGCCTTTACTCTTGCCCTTTGTGCATACACCATACTGCTGTCCCATTCTTGTACATTACCAAAAGCGTAACTAAGATCAACCAGCAATTTGGGTTGCAAACTATCCAGAGCATTTTTCAGTTCACCCTTCAAAGAATCGATCGTAGTATTTTGCGTAAATGCAATGTTGGGTAAAAGAAAAAGTAACAGCAAGAAAAACTTTAGGTACGATTTCATAGACGGTAATGATTACTGGAATATTGAAAGTAAGCTTATTTTTTTAGAATGCACTAAGATGAGAGTGGACTCATCAACTCACGGCGTGCAGTGCTGAGTCCACTCTAATCTTATTG
>JBCBCD010000455.1:0-5917 GCA_038530915.1 Bacteroidota bacterium | reverse complement strand
CTCACTCTTAGTTTTGGCTCTCCTGCTTGGTTCAGCAGGTTTTTTATTTAGCCAAAAAATTGAAATTAGTAAACTTAAAGGCTTAAAAATTAGAAACATCGGCCCAGCAGGTATGAGTGGCCGGGTCACATCCATTGATGTGGATCTTAGTGACTCTGACATCATCTATGCAGGTACTGCATCTGGTGGAGTATGGAAATCTGAAAGTGGTGGAATTGATTGGGAACCTATCTTCGATGAACAACCTGTACAATCCATTGGATCTGTTGCCATTAACCAGCAAAACCCAAGTGAAATTTGGGCAGGTACAGGAGAAGGTAATCCTCGTAACTCTCACAATAGTGGTGGAGGTATCTACAAAAGTTTAGATGGTGGTAAAAACTGGAAATTGATGGGTTTAGAAAAAACCCGCAATATCCATCGTGTCCTCATCCATAGAGACAATCCGAATATCGTCTATGTAGCTGCCATGGGTACCATTTGGGGTACCAATAAGGAAAGAGGTGTTTACAAAACAACTGACGGCGGCGAAAATTGGGAAAAGGTACTTTATCTGGATGAATCAACAGGTTGTGCAGACTTGGTTGTTGATCCTACAAACCCTAATAAAGTAATTGCTGCTATGTGGGAATATGGTCGCAAGCCATGGACTTTTAATTCCGGTGGAGAAAAATCTGGTATGTACGTGACTCACGATGGTGGTAAAAACTGGGAAAGAAAAACTGAAAAAGATGGTATGCCTAAAGGCAAAATGGGACGTATTGGATTAGCTATCGCACCATCTAAACCTAATGTAGTGTATGCATTAATTGAAGGTGAAAAAGTAAATGGTCTTTATCGTTCTAATGATGGGGGCTTCAACTGGAAGTTTCAATCTGATAGAAATGTAGGTAATCGTCCATTCTACTATTCTGATATCTTTGTCGACCCAAGTAACGAGAATAGAATCTACAGTTTATTCTCTTTGGTAAATAGAAGTGAAGATGGTGGTAAAACTTTTGAAACCATTTTACCTTATTATGGCGTACACCCGGATCACCACGCATGGTGGATTCACCCTGAAGATCCAAGCTATATCATAGATGGTAATGATGGTGGTATGAATATTTCAAGAGACGGGGGTAAAACCTGGCGTTTTGTAGAAAATATGCCTTTGGCTCAGTTTTACCACATCAATTACGATATGTCTATCCCTTATCGTGTAGGTGGAGGTATGCAAGACAATGGTTCTTGGGTAGGTCCAAGTCATGCATTAGAAGCAGGAGGAATCAAAAACTCAGCTTGGCAGGAGATTAACTTTGGAGATGGTTTCGATGTCGTTTTCCACCCAAGTAATGAAAGAGTAGCTTATGCAATGTCACAAGGAGGAAATGTAAACAGAATCGACATGCCTACTGGAAAGCGTGTAGGAATTCGTCCAACGCATCCTGATACAGTAGAATTGCGCTTCAACTGGAATGCTGCCATCGCTCAAGATCCTTTCAATGAATGCGGCGTTTATTATGCCAGTCAATTCTTACATTACAGTACAGACTGTGGGGATAATTGGGAAATCATTTCTCCGGATTTAACCTCCAATGATACTACTAAGCAAAAGCAAGATGAAAGTGGTGGATTGACTATCGATGCTACCGGTGCTGAAAACTATACAACAATTACAGCTATCGCTCCAAGTCCGGTTGAAGAAGATGTCATCTGGGTAGGTACCGATGATGGTAATTTACAAGTTACTCGTGATGGTGGTAAAAGCTGGACGAATGTAGCCAGTCGTTTAAGAGGAATGAATCCAGGAGCATGGATGCACCAAATTGTTGCTTCTGAAAAAAATGCTGGAGAAGCATTCGTCGTACCCAATGATTATAGAAGAGATGATTGGAGAGCATTCGTATACCACACTAAGGATTATGGCCAAACCTTTACTCGTATTGCTAATGAAAAACAAGTTTCCAGTTATGCAATGAGTATTGTTCAGGATCCAGAAGAGCCTAATTTATTATTCTTAGGTACAGACAGAGGATTATACGTGAGTATTGACATGGGTAAAAACTGGCAAAAGTGGGACAATGATTATCCTTCCGTTTCTACTATCGACTTGAAGATACATCCTCGTGAACACGATTTAATCGTTGGAACATTTGGTAGAGCAGCATGGATTTTGGATGATATCCGTCCTTTACGTGCACTGGCACAATCTAAAGGTGAAATGTTGGCTGAAGCATTTAAAGTATTCGATGCTCCTGATGCTTATCAGTTTGAATACAGATCTTTCCAAGGGGTGCGCTTTGGAGCGACTGCTCATTATGCCGGTACCAATAAAAGAGGGGGTGCTATGATCACTGCATGGATGAATCCGGATTCAATTAAACGTGGGCCTAAAATGCCAGAAGTAAAAGTGAAAGTTTATGACGAAGGTGATGAGCTCATCCGCTCTTACACTACTCGCTTGGATACAGGAATGTATCGTACTTACTGGAACATGAGAATGGATGGTGTTCGCTTTCCAAGTCGCCAGAAAGTAAAAGAAGATGCAGATCTTCCTTCAGGTCCAGAAGTTTTGCCTGGGACTTACAAATTGGTTTTCCACTACAAGAGCTACAAAGATTCTACTATGGTAACAGTACATGGTGATCCTCGCATAGATATTCCAATGTCTGATAGAGAAGCCAGTGTAGCTGCTTATCAAGAATATGCTGGTTATATTACTCAGGTTGCAGATGCTTACGAGCAAGTAAAGTCAGCTAAAGAATCTATCAAATTGGTAGAGACTATGATGGCAAATCTACCAAAGGATCAAAAAGATACAGTGATGAAAGCGTGCAAAGCCATTAGTAAAAAGTTGGCCAAAATGGATGAGCAGCTTATGGGACAGACCAAGGTTCCTAAAGGCCAAGCTCGTAGCGATGATTATCTAGCTCGTTCTTTATTTATGCCTGGCAGATATATGGGTGATGGCCCAATGAATCAGGCTGCTCAGCGTATGATGAACCTGATGAAAATGGACATCAAAGAAAAGATGGATATGATGGATGACTTTTTCACGAACGACTTTGCAGAGTTTAAAGATTTTGTAAGTCAACAAGAAACACCGCCTGTATTCAAAGAATACAAATCTGTAAAGATGGAATAATAATATAGAACAAAACATGAGTTATCCCGAATTTTGAAATAATTCAATTAGTCTAAGGTCGAATCGTCCTACAGACTGTCTAATTGATTTTCCTGCGGAAAATCTGTCGAAGATTAAGTATAGGCTACTGCGCAGTTAAGCTCATCAGTCTAAATAATACGTTCTGCCAAAAGACAGCAACAAATTAAGCTTTAACAGTCCGTAGGACGATTCGATAGCATCCGAAGGAGTAGCGATTAGACTTTAGACAAAATTAGGGAGGACTCATGTTTTGCTTTATATTGCCTCATTTTTTCGCTTCCAGCAACTTTAATGCCCACTTGTACGTTACTGATGAATAATGTAATCCGTTAATAGCAAGATTAATCTCGCCAAAAAAACGTTGAAATGATAGACTCTTCAATAAGCCATCAATTCGAAACTTTTTCCAACGATATATTTGATGTAAAAAAATATACACTAAAAAATGGCTTACAGTTATTTCTAAGTGTCAACAAGGATGAACCCCGCATCCTCACTAATGTAATTGTTCGTGCGGGTTCAAAACAAGACCCACCTTCCACTACTGGTTTGGCCCATTATATGGAGCACATGCTCTTCAAAGGAACCAGTAAAATCGGTACCACCAATTGGGAAAAAGAAAAAGAATTGCTCCAAAAAATATCTGATTTATTTGAATCACACCGTAAAACCAATGATGCAGAGGAGAAGAAAAAAATCTATAAGCAAATAGACGAGACTTCTTATGAAGCTGCAAAGTTGGTAGCACCCAATGAATACGATAAGTTGGTTACCTCCATCGGCGCTCAAAAAACGAATGCCTATACCTGGATAGAACAAACGGTGTACATCAATGAGATCCCAACAAATGAATTGGAGCGTTGGATGATGTTGGAATCTGAACGATTCAGAATGATGGCTTTAAGGCTTTTTCATACAGAGTTGGAAACAGTGTATGAGGAGTTTAATATTACCCAGGACAATGACTATAGAAAGGCTAATAAAATATTGAGGTCTAATCTTTTCCCCTCCCACCCGTACGGTACACAGACCACCATCGGAGAACCAGAGCATTTAAAAAATCCATCTCAAGTCAATATCCAAAATTATTTTACCACCTATTATGTACCCAACAATATGGCCATCGTAATGGCTGGAGACCTTGACCTGGATCAAGCTGTAGAATTTGCTGAGAAATATTTTGGTGACTATCAAAAAGCAGATTTTCCTCCTTTTACTTACGAAGATCAAGCTTCAATAGAAGATGTCATAAGAAAAGAAGTGAAAGGGAAGGAATCCGCTTTTGTACAAATGGGCTGGAGGTTTCCTGGTGGAAAGACCAAAGAAGCCTTAAAAATGTTGTTGCTATCGAGTATTCTATTCAATGAAAAAGCAGGTCTGATTGATATTCATTTAGCTCAACCTCAAAGGATATTAGATTCTATTGCTTATCCTCTTTTGCAAGAAGACTATTCAATATTAATGCTTTACGGTAGACCTAGGGAAAATCAGACTCTTGCAGAAGTTGAAAAATTGCTTTATGCACAAATTGAAAAACTTAGGAATGGAGAATTCGAAGATTGGCTTTTAGAAGCCATCATTAATGACATGATGCTGGAGAGACAAAAGGCATTGGAATCAAATGCTGCTCGTGTCAACGCATTGACTACCTGCTATGTGCTTGGCCTTAGTTGGGATGAATACATCCAACAAATCGACAATTTAAAACAGTTATCAAAAGCTGATGTTGTCGCATTTGCACAAGAACATATGCATGAAAATTATGTAGTAGTTCATAAAAATCAAGGGGTTGACGAAAATGTCGTAAAAGTAGACAAGCCGGATATTACTGCTGTTCCACTCAACAGATCCGCAGTCTCTGATTTTGCCAAATCGTTTTTCACTCATAAAACGCCGGCACTGAAACCAGAATTTCTGGATTATTCTGCTATCATCTCTTCTAATCAATTAAAAGGGGGGATTCAGTTGGATTATGTACAAAATCCTCATAAAAGTCCATTCCGACTGGATTTTATTTTTGAGATGGGTAAATCCAATGATTTGTACCTTCCTTTAATGCTGACTTATCTTCCTTACTTAGGAACTGACCAATATAGTCCAACAGAAATACAACAAAAGCTCTACAGACTAGGCTTGTCGCTCGATTATTATGTCGGACAAGAACGTTCATATGTTAGCATTACCGGGTTAGAACAATCCATGGAAGACGGGCTAGAATTGCTAGAACATTTACTAGCAAATGCAAAACCCAATCCGACTGCGCTTAATAACGTAATCTCTGACATATTAACGCGTAGAGCCAATTCGAAGCAAGATAGAAATTTCATTCAGCGAACAGCTCTAATGAATTTTGCCCAATATGCTTCCAGCTCTCCTCTAAGTTTCAAGCTAAAAGCAGAAGACTTAAAGCAAGTATCTCCTGAGTTATTGATTCAAAAGATCCGCTTGCTGACCAGCTATGATCATCATATTTACTATTATGGCCAGAAATCACAAAACGAAGTATCTGCCATTTTAGAAAAGCTTCATCGCATACCGGATCAATTAAAACCAATACCACAAGCTCATACATTTGAGCAGCTGGATACCAATGAAAATCAAGTGTTCATCCTTGATTTCCCCATAGTCCAAACGGATATTTTGATGCTCTCAAAAGGTACTCCTCAATACAACTTGCAAGAGGACTTGATGAGTAAGTTTTACAACGACTATTTTGGTTATGGGGAAATCAAGGATGAACACTTGATTTTCATTGGTATCCAGCTGCTC
>JBCBCD010000454.1:0-5928 GCA_038530915.1 Bacteroidota bacterium | reverse complement strand
TTGCGTCCCATCATGCAAATCTAATAAACTTAAATTATTTTTGTCCAAGCACTTACCAGTGGAGGAACCACCATACTCTCAAAAGCTTATTCTTCATCGGATGATTATCAGGATATTACAGAAACTTTTTCCTTGCCTCCGGGAGCCTATGAGATCAACTTTTACGATTCTCATGGAGATGGCCTTTCAGATTGGGTACGTGGAGGAGGCCATTTCCGCTTAGAAGGCGAACGTAGTAAGCCAATTATACAGAAAGGGATAGGAGATTTTGACTATCAAGTATCTGCGAATTTCATAGTACACAAAAGTGCCTTTTCTGAAAGCATCACTTATGATTGCTCTGATATTGGTACCCATCCAGTAGTGCTGATGACAAGGGACAATTATGAAAATGGATCAAGATGTGAAACGACTGTTACTATAGTGGATCAAGTTGCACCTGTTATGAGCGCATGTCCCGATGACATTACGGTATCAACCGATGAAGGAAACTGTGGTGCATTGATCCCAAAACTGCCTTTGCTAAAATATGATGACAACTGTGGCTCTGCTTCTTTAAGTTATACCTATGAAGGGACACCTATTGATCCTTATCCTGCTTATACCGGTGAAGGAACAGGCTTACTGAGCGAATTATTTGTATATGTAGGTTCTGCCATTGTCAATTATACTGTGGAAGATCCATCTGGAAACAAGACAGACTGTAGTTTTAGCATAAATGTCGTAGATGAAAATGCTCCAAGCGCTGATTGCAAGTATTTAACTGTTCGGCTAGATCAAAATGGGCAAACAATTGTCAACGCATCTAATTTGGTTAGTAGCAGTTCTAATGAATGTGATATTGCAGAGATCATTGCTTCAAAAACTAGTTTTGATTGTTCTGATGTAGGGGAAAACACCCTAACAGTTAGCGTAATAGACCATTCCGGCAATTCCAGTCAATGCCAGGCAACGGTCAACCTAATAGACGAAAGAGATCCTATAGCTATTTGTCAAGATAGGACAGTACAGCTGAATGGTGATGGACAAATCGTGCTCAATCCTGCTGATTTTGATGGAGGATCTACCGATAACTGTGGAATAGCCAGCTTTTTCTTGGATAAAACTAATTTCAATTGTAATGACCTGGGAAGTCATACCATACAACTCATAGTGGAGGATGTAAACAGAAATTCATCATCCTGTATGGCTAATGTATACATCGAGGAAGGCACCGGCTTACCAAGTGAATTTGCTAGCTCCTCTATTGGAACCTCTATTGGAAGTGCTACCTATGAAGCTTGTACCGGGCAAAACTTACATTTAAAGTCGACTCAAACTTCTTCCTACGATTATCAAGAAGGCTGGGGGCAAATGGCATATGTCAACTTAAAAGACGATTGCTCCTTCTCTGCTGAATTATTGAGTAAAAGTTCTAATGCAGTAGCTGGTGTGATGGTGCGATCATCCAACAGTGACGGTGCTATGATGGGCTTTGTCGGAATGCATGGCTATACAATGACTGGTGGTGTTAACCATAATGGCAACGGTCATGTGATGAAAACAGGGAAAGGAAGAGCTAGTAGAAAGGTTGTCTTTTCAGTGACTCGTTCCGGTGATGTTATTACTTTTAAACAAGGCAGGACCATCTTGTTGAAAGTGAATGTAGCCATGGGCAGCAGTATAATGGTAGGAGTATTTTTGAGTAGTGATAATACTTCTGAAGCTTCAGCTACGTTTGGTTCTATTACCTACAGTAGTTCTACCGCCTTACAAGTATTGAATAACAATATACCGTCTTCTGATCAGATAGTAAGTGAAACCTCAAGTTTGAGTGAGCCAGCCATTGAAGTGTCTCCCTTGAGAGAGTCAACCAACAAAGTGTCCTCCTTGAGAGAGTTAACCAGCAAAGTGTCCCCCTTGAGAGAGTCAGTCAGCAAAGTGTCCCCCTTGAGAGAGTCAGCCAACAAAATGTCCCCCTTGAGGGGGTTAGGGGGTGGAAAAACCCCACAACTCAACGCATGGCCCAACCCTACCAATGGTATCGTCAATATTGATCTAGAAGGCTTGACTGGAAACGCAGTCCTATTGAATATCTATAACCTAAAGGGCCAAGTAGTAAAATCCAAAAACTTGGGAATAGTCCATGAGGCCAGGCAACAAATTGATCTAACCACTCTGGAAGCGGGTCTGTACATTATCTCTATGGAATCAGCGGGGAAGCGCATCCAGCAGAAAATAGTAAAGCATTAATGTTTGGGTAGTAGTAGCGGATGCTGTGTTTTTCAACTCAGCATCCCATTTTCTATCGCTAACACTTGTAAATAACTACCATTTTATAATCCAACATAACTCAACAAATGAAAAATTACTTTATTAAGGGGATCAGTTTTTTTATACTCACATTTATTTTTTGGAATCCATTCTGTAAGGCTCAAGGCATCAGTATCGAGCCTATTGCAAAGTGCCAGGATATAACCATCGAGATACCCGAGTCTGGACGGTACTTCTTGACAGCAGATGAAGTGGATAATGGCTCCATTATCCCTTTTCCGAGAGACACGGAGCGTTTTACCGACAAAGTACTTTTTAGGTGTTCTGACATAGGCAGTAGGCAAGTAGTGACCTTAAGCATTTTTGATAACAATTTCAATGGAAGTACTTGTCAATCCAATGTAACGGTTATTGATCTTATTCCTCCCCAAGCAGTTTGCCAAGATAGAACGGTGCAATTGAACGGAAATGGTGAAGTTTATCTTAGTCCAGCAGATTTTACCATAGGTTCAACAGATAATTGTGGAATTACTGGTTACAGGCTTAATAAAATCAGATTTGATTGTGATGATATTGGAAGCCATTTGCTACAATTGACCTTACTAGATGTAAGCAATAATGCTGCTACTTGTGAGGTAAAAGTAGAGATAGAAAAAAGAGATATCCTGCCGGATGGTTTTTCCACTCTTTTTATAGGGCCATCGGTGGGTGCAGCTTCTTATAAAACTTGTGAGCAAATTTTGAGTTTGTCATCCACTCAAACTTCTTCTTACAATATCAAAAAAGGCTGGGGACAATTGGCTATTGTTGATTTGAGGAATGATTTCTCATTTTCAGCTGAATTGTTGAGCAAAAGTGCTAATGCAGTGGCCGGTTTAATGGTTCGTGAATCCGCTAGTGATAGGGCAACAATGAGCTTTGTAGGAATGCATGGTTATCAAATGACTGGTGGTGTTACTCTTAATGGTAACGGTCAAGTGATGAAAACCGGAAAAGGAAGAGCTAATAGGAAGGTCGTCTTTTCAGTAACTCGTGTAGGTGATATAATTACTTTTAAACAAGGTAGAACGGTTTTGTTGAGAGTGAATGTGGATGTAGGTAGCAGCGTATTTGTGGGAGTTTTTCTAAGCAGTACCAATACTTCAGAAGCTACTGCAAGCTTTGGTTCTATCAACTATTACGACAGCAGCAGCTCGGGTACTATTACACAAGCACCATCCAATGAAATGTCCCCGTCTGAGCAATTAGATCATACAGTTATCCCCGTGAGCGAAGTATCTCCTTTGAGAGAGTCAGCCAAAAAAGTGTCCACCTTGAGGGGGACAGGGGGTGGAAAAACCCCACAACTCAATATATGGCCCAACCCAGCCAATGACTTAGTAAATATTGATGTAGAAGGTTTGATTGGAAATACAGTCCTATTGAATGTCTACAATATCACAGGTGAGTTGGTAAAGTCACAAAACTTAGGAATAGTCTACGAAGCCAGACAACAAATAGATCTTGCCACCCTGGAAGCAGGCTTATATATTATCGCTATAGAAGCAGCTGGTAGAAAGACCCATCAAAAAATAGTGAAAAAATAGATGTGTACGTAGTAGTTTTTAATATGTGGATGCTGAACTATACGGAGAAGTCAGCATCCACTTTTCTTTTAGCTATAGTCTAAAAATCTATAGCTCAATAAAGACGTAAAAACAATCAGTAAAGCAATGATCATTACACCTAGTTCTTTTCCTATGATTTGAGGAGCAAGCACTATAAGAAAGACAATCAATAAAGGAATAATAATCCCCGCAAGGATCAATGACCTATTCCGAGCATTTTTATTATTGGTTTTCATACTTGTGGGCTTTTATGGATGAAAAAATACGCAGTAAACAATCTCAATTCTGTATTAAAAAATTACTGATTTTTCATCAAGGATGGCAATGACTTTTATTGGATAGTAAGGATGATAATTGTCAGAAAGAATGGATCAGGTTTTACTTAGCAAAAAGCTACAACCTAAACAGCTTAAAGCAGCTATTCAAAGAAGAACCCACTGGGGGAAAAATAATGCTGGAACTGACCATGATCCTGTCTATGTAGATCTTGATTTAGATCCTATGGTATAAGTGGTTGGACAAAAATAACTATTACTTTATGATGTCATCTTTTTGAGCTGCTCTTCGTTAAATTCTCAGCTGATGTGAATCACCTTGCGAATTTGCCTCGATCAGCTACAAAAATCTGATCGATCAAAAACACTATTTATTTTTGTCCAACCACTTAATCATTTTGGAAGAGGGTAAGCTAGTTTACTTATCCTCTTCTCAGATCCAGCGTATGTGGAAAATCTCTACTAATAGGTATTTTCTTGACCTCTATGTTTTCCTTTTTCTCCTGATGAGGAGTCACAACAACATTGGATTGTGGATTCATAGCGGTTGGGTCTATAATGTTTGTATTCTGCTTAGGTGTATGATTGAATTCCCAAAAACGCGTGATTCTTCTGCTTTCTGCTTCCAGGCTGTTAACTGGGAAAGTATCGTAATTGCGTCCACCAGGATGAGATACGTGATAAGTACAACCACCAATGGATCTCTCGTTCCAGGTATCGTAAATGTCAAAAACTAAAGGAGAATGCACGTCTATAGATGGATGTAAGGCCGAATGTGGTGCCCATGCCTTATACCTTACAGAAGCCACATACTTGCCCTGATAGGCAGTCTTGACTAATGGAACTTGAATAGAGTTACACAAAACGAGGTAACGTTCTGCATTGAAGTCTTCAACAAAAACTTCGACTCTTTCTACAGAGGAATCAACAAATCTTGATGTTCCTGCACTAGTCATTTCTTCACCCAATACAATCCACGGTTCTATTCCTGCTCTTAAGGTAAGGTTGATGCCTTCCACATTGACCTGACCATAGATTGGGAAACGAAACTCTAAAAACACATCTATCCAGGATCTGTCAAATTCTAAATTATTTCTATTAAGGTAATCAACCACCTCATAGATGTCTTCTTTTACAAAATGATGGATCATGAATTTGTTATGCAGATCTGTCCCCCAATGAATGAGCTTGTTCTTGTACGGTTTTTGCCAAAAAGCAGCAAATAAAGAACGAATCAATAACAACTGGACCAAACACATTTCCTTATGTGGAGGCATATCAAAACCTCGGAGCTCTAGTATGCCCAAACGGCCTGTGTTAGAATCCGGGCTGTATAATTTATCAATGCAAAATTCTGCACGGTGTGTATTCCCTGTGAGGTCTATCAGGAGGTTTCTAAAAATGCGATCGGCTACCCAGAAAGGTGGATTGGGAAAACGTTCTAATTCAGCAAAAGCAATTTCCAACTCGTATAGAATATCTTGTCTGCCTTCATCTACTCGTGGCGCCTGACTGGTAGGGCCAATAAAATGTGAAGAAAACAAATAGGAAAGTCCCGGATGGTTTTGCCAAAAGTTGATCATCGATCGCAATACACTTGGTCGACGCAAAAGTGGACTGTCAGCTGGCGTTTTACCACCTAGGGTAATGTGATTGCCTCCACCGGTACCGGTGTGTTTTCCATCCAACATAAACTTATTCGTACCCAAGCCGACCGACTCTGCTGCGTCAAATAAAACATCATAAATAGCATTAATCTCTTTCCATGACTTTGCCGGATGGATATTCACCTC
>JBCBCD010000453.1:0-5939 GCA_038530915.1 Bacteroidota bacterium | reverse complement strand
GCTCCGGGACGAAAAATAGCTGAAGCTCAGGGTTTATAATGCATTGTGCGCAAATAGGTGAGAAAACTTTAGACAACTTCATTATTAAGCCTGGACTTTATAGGTTAAAAGCAAAAGATGGAATGGATAGAACAGTTGATTTTAACAAAGTGATATGTAAAAAGTAGCCACTTAAATTTTATACTTTAAGTAGTGGTAATCATTTATTTCAAACTTTTTACATAACTTAGCCTTGATGTATGAAAGCTTAACTTAACGCAATAAAACAGACACAATCTTTTATGGCTGGGTTTCATGATTTTTTTAAGTCTGCCTTTACAGTGGATAACGTGATCTTTGGTTTTGATGAGTCAGATTTAAAGGTTTTACTCATTAAAAGGGGAGAAGAGCCGTTTAAAGACAAGTGGGCCTTACCTGGGTATTTTGTCTATCCCAATGAAGATTTAGATACTGCTGCAAAGCGTATTTTAAATGAATTAACAGGCTTAAAAGATGTATACCTCGAACAAGTCAAAACCTTTGGTGATGTAGATCGACATCCTTTTGGTCGAGTAATCACAATCTCATATTTTTCTTTGGTAAAAATCAGTCGTTATACCTTACAGCCAGCTTCTATTGCACTACAGGCCGAATGGCTTTCTATTTCAGAAGCTACTGATTTAGCTTTTGATCACAATAAAATATTACAAGCTTGTTTTGAACAGCTGAAGTGGGGGGTACGTTTAAGACCAGTTGGTTTTGAATTATTGCCACCCAAATTTACACTAACTGAACTTCAGCACTTGTATGAAGCTATTCTGGAAACAGATTTAGATAAACGAAACTTCAGAAAGAAAATCCTTTCCATGGATTTATTGATTGATCTTGAAGAACATCAATTGGGAGTAGCACATAGGCCTGCCAAATTGTATATGTTTGATAAAGCTAAATACAATAAGTTTAGATCTGAAGGCTTTTCTTTTGAATTTAAAGAGCGGAAGCACCTGAGTCCACAGCAAATGTCTGATAAGGCAGGTTAGTAAGTAACACCTTGAAAATCAAATAATTTGATTTCCAAGTCTTCATCACTGTAATTAGAACGGTAGATGTTGATTAGATCTATAACTTTGCTTGTAGAAGACCCATTGAGGTCAAACACAAAACTTCTCAATTGATCGTCAACAGGTTGATCTTCTATTGCAACAACATTGTTATCACCAATTCTAAAAGCACCATAATATCCTTCTCTTAAGTTAGGAGCTATAGTGGCTCCCGTTAGTTCAGTCAAGAATTGTTCAGCAATAGGTTGTACGGCTTCGTTTTTAGGAATAACATATCCCCAAATGGTGCCCTGAGGAATCTTGTATAAGGTAGCATTCAAAATTTTTATTCCACTTTGGGAATTAAGACTCAAAAAATAGGCCTCATCAGTGACTTCAAGTGTGCCACTATTTTTAATGGTATTCTTCAAGTCAAGATCAAACTGATGAACACCATTTGATATGGTTGCTAAATCAATTTCACTTTCAGCAGGAGCTACGCCTTCTATGCAATCTGCCGGGATTAGAATTTCTTTAATAGAAATTTTGAAGCCCGAAACCAACCTGCTAAAACTATAATCGATGGTCGCATTGGTGCAAGATTCAGGTTCAATGGTAGATACAACAAAGCTGAGCCTGTTATTGGAAATTAAGAGTTGTTCTTTCAAGTTGATAAAAAACTCATCTTCCACATTTGCATTAACTTTTGGATCGGTAAGTTTTGCTAATTCACAGGACTGAAATAACAAAATAAATGCAACTAATATGTAAGACAATCTCGTGCTCATGATTAACCAGTGGGAATAAAAAAACAACCAATAATATTTATTAAATGAAACGGCAAATTGGCAAAAAAGCTGCCTTGTAAATCAAACTTATTTTGATAAAAAATAGAAGGGCTTAATTTATTTATTATTTGGTAGTGCTGAACCATGTAATGGTCATTTTAGTTGTGATCTTTAGAAACGATTTCATAGAAATGAAGAAAAAAATATTAATGCTTCATGGGAATGGAGGAGCTGCTAGTAGGTTTCAACTGATAGTTGAAGACTGGGC
Organism: Bacteroidota bacterium; assembly: GCA_038530915.1. Taxonomy (GTDB): domain Bacteria; phylum Bacteroidota; class Bacteroidia; order Chitinophagales; family Saprospiraceae; genus JANQPA01. Next base: position 3,864 of record JBCBCD010000453.1, on the reverse strand, counting down.
AAAAAAATCCTCTGATATTGAGGTAGTTATTCCTCGTTTGTCAGGTTTTGAAGGGCGACCTATTGATGAACCTGTAAAATGGGATACTTTTATAGATGATTTAAAAAAAGAAGTCCAAAAAGATATGGACGCAATATGGATCTTTTATGGTCATGGTATAGGTGGGTCCATTTTATTAGAATGGGCAAGAAAAGATTGGACACTAGCAGATTCATTAAATGCTAATCCTCAATTAGTAATTTTAAACGGACCTATTGGAGCGAGTTTGGAACATCGTTTTTTTCCTAAGTTGATGAAGCCAAAAATAATGCGAAACATAATGCATTGGTTGATCTATCAAAAATGGTTGCAACCTATTTGGGAAAAGAGATTGTTTTTGGTCCCTGAAAATATTCCTATACCTATAAGGAATCAGTTTTTTGCCGATTATGCGTCCTGTAAAGCTTTCCCTCATTTCTTTGATTTGATCACTCCAAGCTGGTACAAAGGCTTAGTACCTGACTTGAAGGATAAAAGTTTTTATTTTTTATGGGGAAAGAAAGAAAGAGTAGTGGCGTCAAAATTTTTGGATTTATGGCGAAAAGATTTTCCTTACTCTAAGTTTGAAATCGTTGATGAGTGGGATCATTTTCCAATGTTGGATGATCCACCGTCGTTTCAGGATAAGATTTTACAAATAATTGAGCAGGAAATACCTGCAGAATCATGACAAAACTTGAACAATTAGTCTGGCTTCAATCGAAGAAGATTCCTACACCAAAATTCATAGGAATTACTTTTGAAGCATTTAGTGCTGGAAATTGGAACTGTGATCATTTATCAGGTGATTTAGCGGTGAGGTCCTCTTACACCTTAGAAGATGGCAATGAACAAAGTTTTGCCGGACAATTTCTGACATTGCTTCATGTAAATCACGAAGAGCTGGAAAAAGCCATTGGTCAGGTTTTTACCTCTTATCCCAATCAGGCAGGTACAAGTGTAATCGTTCAGGAGATGATAGAGGCAGAATATAGTGGAATTGCATTTTCTTTTAAGGAAGGAATCTGGAAAGTAGAGTGGGGGCCAGGACTGGGGGAACAATATGTGAGTGGAAGTAGTGATCCTAATACTTTTTTATTACCAAAGTTTAGTAAATCGGATATACTCTTTTCCAATGTGTACGATTTTTGGCAACCACCAAAGGTCACCAAAGCGTTAAAAAAATCATTTATCCACTTATCAGTTCTTTTGGGCCAACTTTTGAAAACCTATCCGTCAAAAGCTGAAGGCTTAGATATTGAATTTGCGATAAATAAAGGGCATGTCTATATTTTACAGGCTAGAAGAATAACTACTCCAACGGAAAGAGAAGAAGTATTGACTACGGCCAATCACAAAGAAATTTTACCCCCATTTCCTTCCCGTTTAATGACAGATTTAATTGGAAAATCTGCTTATGAGTTATCTGCTTACTATAAAAACTTGGATCCAACATTAGCAACAAGGCCATTTACAGTAAAAACGAATGGAATGCCCTGGATCAATCTTTCCTTTTTATTGGATATTATGGTTAAATGGGGGCTACCTACTTCTCTTGTTTGTAACTCTATAGGTGCAGAAGATTTCTATCGTGTAAAAGTAAGGCCATACGTCGCCTTATTCCATTTGAATGTATTCATGAAGGTGTTGTGGGAACAATGGGGTGCAAGAAAAAATGTAGAAAGTTGGCTCAAAAACTTAAACGGATTGGAAGCTTATAAAGCTGAAAAGCGTGAATTTTTATGGCAGCAAGATGGTAGGCATGGATTCAAACAATGGATTGATGATTTTCAAAAAGTATATGTTGAATTGGTAGGCAAAATGCAGGCTTTAACAGGAGCCATGTCTGGCCCTATGCAATTGATGAGTAAGCTGGGATGGTTGCATCATGTAAGTGACGTTACAAAAAACAAAACCAGAAGTACTAGTTATTATGATGCTTTCAACTTTTTACATAAAGGGCTTATTGATAAAAAAGAATTTATAGAAGAATTTGGGCACCGGGCTTTTTATGAATCAGATTTGTCACAAAAGCGCTTTGAAGAATATTCAGAAACAGAATGGTGGCAACTGCTGCGTACCGAAAGAAACGCTTTGGACTTTTCTTCAAAAAATAAAAGTAAGCGTAAAAATAGCTTAATGGGTAAAATTTTAAGCTTTGCCTTTTCCTCAGCCTTACAAGCTATGGCACTCAGAGAACTGGTGAGGCATGAGACCATGAAGATTTTCTTTATTTATCGAAAAGAATTGAATCAATTCTTTGACAAAAAGGCCAATCAAGATTTATCGGTTTGGGATTTTGAAATTGAAGATTTGATCCGATTTTTTAGCAATAAACTTACGGTTAAAGAACTGCAACTTATTAATTATACTGAACAAAGCTCATGGGATATCGATACTTTCTTAGCGAATCAGGTAGGCCGTAGAATTCCGATCAAACAGTTTAGTGAAGGATTTGTAAAAGAAGCCATTTGCGTATATCCGGGAAAAGTAGAAGGGCAAGTATGGCGGGTAAGCGTGGCTGACCTGGGACAGCTAGAGCGGCCTCCATTCAAAAAGGTGATTCTGGTTGCTGATGCACTCGATCCGGGATGGGTGCCTTTCTTTGCACAGGTAGATGGTGTTATGGCTTATGTTGGAGGCATTCTTTCTCATGCATCTATTATATTGAGAGAATCTCAAATTCCTTCTATTACCCATATTCCAACAGAGCTAGAATTGAACACAGGCGATTGGATAGAAATAGATGCAGCTAAGTTGGAGATTATTAAAAAGGATGTTATCCCAATGTAATAGTTAATAAATTTACAGATGAGTAAGTTTATTTTTTAGGCATATCAGTAATAATAGTGTTATTTTGCAAGGCGCTTATGTTTTTGTGTTTTCTAATACATCAAGCAAAGCAAAACAATGTAAATAGTAATTTTTCTATGAAGAAATTTAGGAACTTTTGTGTTATTGCGCATATCGACCACGGTAAGAGTACGTTGTCGGATCGTTTACTAGAGTATACTCAAACGATCTCCGAACGTGACATGAAGAACCAGGCGCTGGATGATATGGATTTAGAACGTGAGAGAGGGATTACCATAAAAAGTCATGCTATACAACTGTATTACAATCGTTCAGACGGAGAAACATATACTTTGAATTTGATTGATACTCCAGGTCACGTAGATTTTTCTTATGAAGTTTCTCGATCAATAGCAGCTTGTGAAGGTGCTTTATTATTGGTAGATGCATCTCAGGGCATTCAGGCTCAAACCATTTCAAACTTGTATTTAGCGGTTGAGCATGATTTGGAAATTATTCCAATTCTGAATAAGGTTGATATGGAAAGTGCGATGATTGATGAGGTATCCGAACAAATCATTGATTTATTGGGCTGTGAACTGGAAGAAATCATTCATGCAAGTGGAAAAACCGGCCTTGGGGTTCAAGATATTTTAGAAGCTATTGTAGAACGAATTCCTGCTCCTAAAGGAGATCCTGAAGCTCCATTACAAGCTTTGATTTTTGATTCTGTTTTTAATTCCTACCGTGGCGTAATTGCTTACTATAGAATTTTAAATGGCTCAATTAAGAAGGGAGAGAAGATTCGGTTCATGGCGACAGAGCGAGATTATTTCGCAGATGAAATAGGCGTATTGCGCCTCAATCAAGTGCCCAAAGAGGAGCTCACAGCCGGGAATGTAGGTTACATTATTACAGGTATAAAGAACTCGACTGAAGTAAAAGTTGGTGATACCATCACTTCGGTTGCTAACTTGAGTCCGGAACCTATCCTTGGTTTTGAAGAAGTTAAGCCGATGGTCTTTGCAGGTATTTTCCCTATTGTGAATGATG
>JBCBCD010000452.1:0-5939 GCA_038530915.1 Bacteroidota bacterium | reverse complement strand
ATATTCAATCTTTAGAGATATATGGCTTGGCATTTAGCATTGTATATGATCCTCAGTTGGTGGAGCCAAATACCGTTTGGATGAATTCTGAAAACTCATGGCTGTTGGAAAATGATGCAAATGGGGGACTATTCTTATACAGAAACGATCCTGCAAATCATCAGATAAATGTAGCGCTTGTACGTACAGATCTGACTGATGTGATGGGAAGCGGTTCTATTGGTCAATTGAACTTCCAATTACTGGAAGGATTTAATGGAAATTTGAGCTTTGAAGTGAGAAATGTAAGATTAATTAATCTGGCAGAACAAGTATTTGAGACAGAAGGCAAAACTACAAATGTGACAGTAAGGACGACTTCGAGTAGTGAACAGAGGTATCTTGAGCAATCTATTTTGTTGAATCCTAATCCTGTGAAGCATTTCTTGAATATACAGTATCCACCAAGCTTGGAAATAGAAAGAATAGAGGTGCTTGATATGACAGGTCGTAGGTTGAAATCTGAAATTGTAAATGACAACTACCTGGACGTAAGTGAGTTGAATCAAGGTGTTTATCTGTTAAAAATACACTCCAACAAAGGAAAAATCACCAAACGCTTCATAAAACAATAGCAACTAAAAGCGTGCATTCATCGAACGAAAGGATTCATTCATCTATAGAACTATAATGTTTAAGTGTACTATTTGCATAGTACACTTTTTTTGATCACCTTTGTAGTGTATTAGTTAAGTAGTACACTAAGTCAATCAACAATATGATCAATATTACAAACCTTTCTTACCAATATCGATCCAAAGAAGCCCTCTTTGAGGACTTGGATTTAAGGCTAGACCCTGGTAAAATTTATGGTCTTTTGGGACTGAATGGTGCTGGAAAATCCACCTTGTTGTATTTACTTCAAGGTATGCTTTACCCAAAAAGTGGGCACATAGATGTATTGGGGCATAAGCCCAGCCATCGTACAGTCGACTTTTTGAATGATGTATACATGATACCGGAGCGTCCCCATGTGCCCAATATGAGCATAGGACGATACATCAGCTTGTACGCTCCATTTTACAAGGCATTTGACAAAGACAAGTTTTATGACTTGTTGATACAATTTGGGCTTTACGAGAAGCGACACTTTAAGAAACTCTCGATGGGAGAGAAGAAAAAGGTTTTGATTGCATTTGGGCTTTCTACCAATGCAAGGGTTTTGTTGATGGATGAACCCACCAATGGCCTGGATATTCCTTCGAAAGCACAGTTTAGGAAATTGTTGTCTTCCATTATTACAGATGATAAAATTATTATCATTTCTTCACATCAAATTAGAGACCTACATCGCTTATTGGATGACATTATAGTATTGGATAAAGGCACCATTATCTTTCAGGAAAATATTGCAGAGATTGAAAGAGTGCTCACTTTCCAATTGACACATGATGTACCATCTCCAGAACAATACCTGTATTACGAACGTGTTCCCGGTGGCTATTTTACCATACAGCCTTACAGCAAATTCGAAGATTCACTGGAAGTAGATATCGAGATTTTATTCAATGCACTCATCACTTATCCTGATGACATTATTCACCTTTTTAACTTGGCAGACAATCATGCAAACAAACTCATTTAGTATCAACCGACTGTTATTATTGCTTAAGTATGATCTTTTTGGCATGGGGCGAAGGTTTTGGTTAGTGTTGGGTGCTACTCTTTTGATGTGGGGTTTTTCCATCAATACCATGACCAATAGCGTTAAATTTGCTTCTAGGGATGATTGGAACAATGCAGCCATCAAACCTTATCTATACTTTGAAGCGATATTCTTTACGTTTCCTGCTAGTCATTTGATAGTAGGCATGCTTTTTACGAGTATCATATTTTTTCAATTGACTACTAAAGGAGAAAAGCTGATCTACCTGAGTTTGCCGGCTACCATCTTTGAAAAATGGCTGAGTAAGTGGGTCATTACTGGCATAATTTTTCCTTTGGGCTTTTTGTTTTTCTACTTATTAGGGATACAAGGAATTTTGATGTACAATGGAGTTTCCTTATTTGCTGTAAGTGACTCAGGTATGTTAATAGGTCATCAAATCATGCAAGCCTTGCAGTGGTATTGGGTGTTACATGCTCTTTTCTTTTTAGGGGCCATGACATTTACAAAATGGTCAGGGGTGAAAACATTACTTGTCTTAAGTGGCATTTTAGTGATTTTAACATTAGTTGCTCGTACCAGTTTATTATTGTTTTATGGAGAATGGATCCCTTTTGCAGATTTTGCAAATCTCTTTGTTGCTAGTAGCTTTTCTAGAATCAATATAGAGGATGTCGATCTTGCTCTAATCAATAGAATTGTATACATCTTTTTAAGTATAGCTGCCCTGATATTTTTGATGATCAGCTACTTAAAATTGAAAGAAAAGGAGGTAGCCTAGTGAAGTTTAAGAACCAAAAATCAATTTATCGGCAAATAGCGGACTTCATACTGGATAGTATTTTAGAAGGCCATATTAGTGCCGGAGAACGAATACAATCCGTTCGGGAAATGGCATCTGAGGTACAGGTCAATCCCAATACGGTCATGCGTACCTACAATTACTTGAGTGAAAAGGATATTATTTTTAATAAAAGGGGAGTAGGGTATTTTACTACCCAAGATGCCCTGGAAAAAACCAAAGCACTCAAGAAGGAATACTTTCTAAGCGAACAACTACCTATGCTATTTGAAAGCATGAAACTTTTACAAATAGACATAGGAGAATTGTCGCAATTACTCAATCAATATCAAATAGAACATCATGAAGTTAAGTAATATATATTTAGGCGCTCTTTTACTAGTGCTTATCTTCTTCTCTGTTGGGATTAGCTTTTTTATCAATGGGAAAATGAATTTTTATCCTTCAATCGATAAGTTACCTGCCATAGACACCCTCTTGATAACCAGAGAAGTGATAGAAGATACTACGATCCATCTGGATTTTAAATACATAAAAGCTAATCTTCCAAATGGTGATATTAGAATCATTCCGGATTCTGTAAATCAAGTTCACTTGTCTAGTCATGTTTTTGAAAAGAAACCCTTTGATTTGGTAAAAACTTATATTGTGGGGGATACTTTGATGATAGAAGATCGTTTTGACGATAACCTCTATTCCTATTATTACAAAGAAAATCTTGATTCTAAGAAAGTAGAATATAAAAATGGAATTGGAATTGGAGCTGACCTCAAAATTAAAATAGGAGTTAACTCTTTGGAAGCCATAGAAGTAGGCCCAAGAACTTATGTGATGGTTGGTTCAACCCTCAAAACAAGTCCTGAAAATCCTGTCGGGCCAAGGCCGCTGGTTTTTGACGACTTCACCATAAAACAATATGGAGAATCTCTTATTTCATTCTTTGCTGAAGGAAATAATTTAAAGGTCTATCACGCAGGTTCTACACACCATCGCCACAACATAAATGTAAGTGGTTCTATTAACAAGCTTACTTTTGAGGACCAAAAAGGTACGTTACGCGCTAAACAGGCAGACATTGATTCTCTAATTATCAATAGTTACAACCCAGGCAAAAAATTCGATGTGTTTGCTCAGTGTAATGAATACATGGAACTAAATATTGAAAGTATCAAACTCGTCAAAGTACTTTACAAAGGAACCCCAACCATTAAGCAAAATGTGAAAGGCAATGTTTTCATTGCCAAAGCAGAAGAAATAGCGATTAGGTAGATGATGACTTTATGAGATGATAAGGTTAGCAGTTTCTTACTTCTAACCTTATCATCTTATACTCTTATCCGCTAAATAAGCTCCTGCAATCTTATCGTGCCAGCCCTGATTCAAAGGATCTATCAGTATCCAGGCAAAACCCAGCATGAAGGCCATATTGGAAATGACCTTTGTAAGGTTTCTCATGATGGCTTCTTCTATCTTTAGGGGCTGTCCTTCAATGTTTACTACTTTAATATCCATAGCATGCTTGCCCAGGGAACCTTGTAAGGAACTGGCATCCATAATCCCACTATAGATGATATATACCACAAAGTTGATCAATTGTATCCAATCCTGATTTTCCAGCAGTACTTCCTGGTCAAAATCGTAATAAGCAAAATAACCAAATACCACAATGAATGATAAAGGCAAGCTATCTATTAAATAAGCAAAAAAACGCTTCTTTCTCTCTGCTAGTACAAAAGGTAATTCCTCAAATTGCTGTCCATCTCCGTTTATAGGGTCCATCGATTATAGTTTATGTGTGTGTAAGAGTATGAGGTTAGAAGTTGCATTGCTTATAACCTTATACACTAGTATTCTTTTTGAAGTTTAGTTTAAGCAAGGTAAACTTATAAACTTTAAATTTAATTAGTGTTTTTTTTAGAAAGTTTTGTATATTTGCAGTCCCTAAAAAGGTGTATCGAGCCTAGGGAAAATTTTTATCATTAAAACTAATTGGAAAAACAAAAATTAATCTATGCTAATTATTGATGTTAAAGATGGCGAGTCTATAGACAGAGCCTTAAAAAGATACAAACAGAAGCACCGTAGAGTAGGTGTAATGAAAGAACTAAGAAGAAGAAAGAACTTTACGAAGCCATCTGTTGAAAGAAGAAACGAAATTCTGAATGCGGTTTACAGAAACGAAAAGTATTCAGATCAATAATATTTTGTACTAATTATCAAAAAAAAGATCCAATTGACGCGTCAGTTGGATCTTTTTTTTGATAATTAGTGCAGTGGATAAGTTTATAAGTGTATGAGGTTAATAGTTTACACACAACACACAACACACAACACACAACTATTCCATACTATTTGAAAAGTGCACAAACTCCCCTTCGTACTTAAACGTATGCTCCCCTTTATCCAAAGCCTTCGCCACATAGTCCGCATATTCTTTCATTTTCACTTGATCCAAATCCACAGCCTCTCCTGTTGTTAAAGCATCGGTGATGTAAGAATGCAATAAAGCTTCAAACTTCTTATGGAATAAATCCGCATTGCTGAAAATATCGGCTCCAATAACCTCATTGCCACTTACCGCAACAAAACCTACTACATTGTCACGTCCGACAAAAGCAGAAGCAAAATGCTCCAAATAAGCCGTTCTGTTGTTGGTGAAATCTTCTGCTGATTCCAATCCTGCATAGGCATTGGTGGCTACGTCTGCATTGTGTTTATGGGTGATATCGGCTACCTTAGCCCATACTTCTTCTTGACTCTTACTCGTTGACAAAGTCTTGCGGATGCTGTTAGAAGCCACATTATAATAGCCTCTAAAAGCAAAGATTTTATTGTCTTCCGTTTGTACTTCAGTCTCTTCTACTTCTCTTGGGCTCCATCTGCCTTTTTCTACACAAAAAACAGTTACATCCGTAATTGTTCTGGGTGGTATCACCAAGTGCTGAGCAATGACTCTATCTTGATTGCCACCTTGTACCACATCACCGGGAATCATGAATACTACATCTTCAGATCTGTTTTGCACGGTCAATGTATTTACAGCACCAGAATCGTCGTTTCTACCATAAGGTTTCTTTTCTGTTATTCTGAACCTTTCGTTCTCTAAAGCTTCTTCCAGGCCAACCCAATCGTTGCTAGGCGTTTCTTCAGTAGCCAACACAGGAAAAATGGCTAAGTTTTCAAATCGTACGGCATCAGCATTGGCTGTAGTTATGTTGAATTGATCGCTTATTTTTTCTTGTTCTGAGGCTTGGGTTAAATTGGTATTGTTCTCGTTTTGGCAAGCTGCTACCAGCATAATGACTACCAGGATGGCAAAAAATCTTTTCATAGTAATTGTATTTGGTGTTCGTTTATTCATAAATGATGTAATTTTCATTTTCTTTGGTTCCTAAACAAATATAAGTGCTTTTGCATTGTAATGCTTGAATTTTGTGTAGAGTTTAGGGGGTAGCTTGTAGTTGGATCTTTTACCCCTCTATTCTACAACTC
>JBCBCD010000451.1:0-5954 GCA_038530915.1 Bacteroidota bacterium | reverse complement strand
CTTATACGAACAGACATGTTGAATTATTTTTTATGGTTTAACCAAACCCGATTACAGCGTAAAGGACGTAAGAAGCGTCCATTCTATCAAATCGTTATTGCTGATGCACGTGCTCCAAGAGATGGTAAGTTCATAGAGAGAATAGGAACTTACAATCCAATGACAAAGCCTGCCACCATTGAAATTGATCGCGATAAAGCTTATGACTGGGTAATGAAAGGTGCTCAACCTACCGACACAGTAAGAGCTATTCTTAGGTTCAAAGGTGTTTATTATAAAAAGCACTTGATGCGTGGTGTAAAGAAAGGAGCAATGACTCTTGAAGAAGCAGAAGCTAAATACCAAGAGTGGATACAAGCAAAAGAAGAAAAAACAGCTAAGCGTGTAGAACAAGCTAAGAAAGAGCTAAGAGATGCTCAAGCTAAAATTGCAGGTGTTAGAGTCGATGAAAACAACAGAGTAATATTAGATGGCGCTCCTAGCAAGCCTAAAGGGGTAGATCCAGAGCCTGAAGCAGAAGCTGAAACTGCAGAGCCTGAAACACCAGAAGTAGAAGCTAGTGCTGAAGAAAATACAGCAAGTGAGGAAGCTCCTGCTACTGAGACTGAAGAGACTCCTACAGAAGAATAGTTTTAGTACAGCTTTTATTGCTGCTTTGAATTCAGACTATTATATTTGTAAAATAAGATCTTAGATCTTTTCTATACGGCTATACTTTATTTTTAATATATCACAGAGCCTGGTAGTGTTTTGATGCACTATCAGGTTTCCATTTAATTATAACCACCTAACATGTATGAATTAGACCAGAAGTACATTGACAAACTGGAGCAATTAGCTGCAGAAATTCAAGGCTCAGAAGAATTGAATCAATATTTAGAAGACGAGGAAGAAGAACAATTTATTCGTCTAAAGGAAATGTATGAGCCAAGAATAGCCTTACTTTATGAAGAGGTGGCAGCCAACCACCCTTTACAACTCATTCCCCTTGAGTTATTATTGCTTGAGCCCATCTTTGAAGGTTTATACTTGCCAAGAGTATTAGGATATTCTGTCTTAAGAGGAGAAGTTAACGAGCGCGTTAAATATGCTCGACCCCAAGAACATTTTAAAGAAGTACTAGTCGCTATTTGTCAATCTGCAAATTTTGATATCCTTAAAAAGAGGATTGGTCAGTCTATTCAGGTTGGTTTTGCATTGAGTAGTGATATTTGGGTGACCAATCTAATCAATGCTTTCGATAACAAAAGAATAAGATATTATTTACAAAGCCAGAAGTTGGATAGGTATAGAGTTGATAAAGAACGCAATACTGGTTTAGTTAGATATAAGCGCCAATTTAGAAGTGATAATTACATGACTGCAGAATTTCCGGATTCACTTGGTAGTCTAAAAGTACTATACCCATCACTTAAAAGCTTTCTTTTGTATCGTATTGGGAAAGATTTTGATAATGAAAGCATAAATGATCCAATGCAAGCTTTCATAGAAAATAAAGAGTTTCAAAATTCATTGGAGCATCTTCATTTAATGATGATTTATGGTTACTTTTTTAAGCTTGATGAAGAAAGGCAAGCAGATCTGGCTGATGTGCTTAATGAAGTAAGAGTTTCTATGCCTGATTTTAGTCATCATTTCTTGTCATTTGTGTTGGAGTTGCATGATTCTCCAAATGTAGAATTGACTCCTGAAGCTGATCTGAAAATGTCAGCTTTGATGGATAGAGATGTGGATGATGAGTTAACGAAGTTCTTTGACCTTTTAGATACGGTTCATAATACCGGCTATACTGAGGAAGCAGCACAGGATGCCATCAAAAAATTCTATAACCAACATGAAGGTTTGTCTGTTATCAACAGCTGCATAAGAAGAACGATATTCCGTTATTTGAAATCATTTATTTCAAACTTAGAGGTAAATCAATATGCTGAATACTTTTCAATCAGTAAATTGTTTCCTGTATACATAGGTATATTTGCAAATCAACAATTTAATCAGGACCTCAAAGAGGTGTCTATGAGATATATCCGTAAATTGTTGAAAGTTTATACTGACAAAAGAGGGAAAGATTACCAAGATATTAAGAAATTTGTCACGCGAGTCTTTAGTGATCTGGAGTTTTTGAAAGACAAAGAAATTGTGGAGCTCTTTAAGACTAGGCGGAAGAAAAAACCAGCAACTCCCAAAGAATAAATAAAAAAAATGAATAGGCTTGTCATCATTTCGAATCGTTTACCTGTAACGATTGTCAAAGAAAACAGCAAAATGGTGTACAAGCCCAGTGCAGGAGGCTTAGCCACCGGATTAAACTCATTGGATGATTCTATCCCAAGATTGTGGATCGGGTGGCCAGGCATAGAGGTGAGTAATCCCGATGAGCAACAAGAAGTAACCAACAATCTAGATGAGCTAAATCTAATTCCGGTATTTCTCTCCAATGAAGAGATAACAGATTATTATGAAGGGTTTAGCAATAAAACCATATGGCCGCACTTTCATTATTTTACCCAATACACAAAGTATAGTGAGACTTTCTGGGCTTGCTACCAGAAAGTAAATCATAAATTTGCTAAAGTAGTTAATTCCCTTTTACAAGAAGGAGATGTGGTATTGGTACATGACTATCAACTTTTATTGTTACCAAAACTAATAAGGGCGGTATTTCCGGATATTGCGATCGGTTTTTTCTTACACATCCCTTTCCCATCTTATGAAATATTCAGAACCTTACCCTGGCGTAAGGACTTATTGGAAGGAATTTTAGGGGCAGATCTTATTGGCTTTCATACTTTTGGCTATATGCGTCATTTCCTAAGTGCTGCTTATAGAATCACCGGTTATGAACACAATTTTGGCCGAATGAAAGTTGGCAACAGGTTCATAAATGTAGATGTCTTTCCCATTGGAATTGATTATAACAAATATGCTTTTCCTAGCATCGATTATTTACGAGAAGATTCTACAGTTCACAACAAGGAAATGGCTCGAACCAAGAAGATTGTAATCAGTATTGATCGCTTGGATTATACCAAGGGCATACTACAACGTATTTCAGCTTTCGATGCATTTCTCAAAAAATACCCCGGTTTTGTTGGAAAAGTGACCTTAGTATTGGTAGTTGTTCCATCTAGAGCAAATGTTGAGCAATATAAGGACCTCAAACACAATATTGATACAATGGTTGGTAAGATCAATGCTGTCTATCGCACATTTGAATGGGAGCCACTTTTGTATTTTTATCGTTCTTTATCTTTTGAAGAATTGATTACACTTTATCAGGTGGCGGATGTAGCTATGATATCTCCTCTAAGAGATGGAATGAATCTTGTAGCCAAAGAATATGTAGCAAGCAAGGAAGTAAGTAAGAAGGGAGTGCTTGTGCTTAGTGAAATGGCAGGAGCTGTAACAGAACTTGGCGAAGCCTTAATTGTAAATCCCAATGATAGAAAAGATCAGGTGCGTGCCCTTAACGAAGCTATTTTGATGAATGAAAAAGAGCAACGTTGGCGCCTGGAAAATATGCAAAACAAGCTTAAGCGATATACCGTCCAATGGTGGGCAAATACTTTTTTAAGTGAACTGAACAAACTCATGGAAGAAAGAAAGAAGCATATTGTAAAAAGGCTGGATGGCCAGTCTCTCATTCAACTTTTTGATGCTTATAAAAAGGCTAAGAACCGATTGTTGATTTTAGATTATGATGGTACCTTAATGCATTTCCATAGCGATCCACAAGCAGTCAGTCCTGATCCTGCATTAATAGCCATGCTGACTATCCTACAGAATAATGCTTCAAATAAGCTCATCATAAATAGTGGTAGAGATAAAACTACTCTGGAAAAATGGATGGGACCATTGGAAATAGATCTTGCAGCTGAACATGGTGTATGGATCAAAAAAGAAGGCAAATGGAGCATAAATCCCAATCTAAGATCTAATTGGATACCAGAAGTAAGAAATATTCTTCAAAATGTAGTAGATCGTACTCCAGGATCATTTATTGAAGAGAAGGATTATTCAATTGCCTGGCATTACCGTAAAATTGACAAAGACTTGGGGGAGAAGAGGGTAAGAGAATTTCGGGATGTACTACGTTATCTCACCGCCAATGCTGATTTACAAGTATTGGAAGGAAACAAAGTCGTAGAAGTGAAAAATGCCGGAGTAAATAAGGGGAAAGCTACAAACGAATGGTTATCTGATGAAAAATGGGATTTCATTCTTTCAATTGGCGATGATCGTACTGATGAAGATACCTTTAAAGCATTACCAAAAGAAGCATACACCATCAAAGTTGGCTTAGATAGTACGGTAGCAAGATATAAACTTAACTCTGTTGATGAGGTACGAGAGTTTTTGAATAAGTTGAAAGACATATAGCCTTTATTTATTTGGTCGAACCGAATTATTGGCAAGTAGAATTCTCTTGTTTTTCATTAATCTCTCAGCTATTATTGTGCTATTATTACATAAACTATAATAGACAATATGAAAGGGATCATTAAGGGCGCTTTATCTTATGTCGAAGGTTTCCAAATAATAAGTAAGTATAATTTATGGTTGTATTTCTGGGCTCCGGCTGGAGTCAGTTTGGTGCTGGGCTTTATCATTTTTGGCTCTGCCTACGGTCTTTCTGATAATATTGGTGATCTCTTAATAAGCTTGTATCCCTTTGAATGGGGGAAAGCAGCTTTAGAAACGGCTTTGTCTGTTTTTGGGGGGCTTTTAATTGCTGTTATAGGTTTGATTATCTTTAAACAATTGGTGATAGCATTATCCTCCCCATTTATGAGCCCAATGTCGGAAACAATAGAAAAGAGATTAATGGGAATAGATAAACAGATTCCATTTAAAATGTCAAAGTTTGTTAGGGATTTGGTTAGAGGTTTAACAATAGCACTACGTAATATTATCAGAGAATTATTTTTCACCTTGCTGCTTTTCGTTCTGGGAGCCGTTATCCCTATTCTTTCTCCTTTTACTACGGTACTTATCTTTTTAATTCAATCTTACTATGCTGGTTTTGGTAATATGGACTTTACACTTGAAAGATATTTTGGAGTAAGAGACAGTGTTAAGTTTGTTCGCAAAAACTGGACCCTGGCATTGGGAAATGGAATGGTCTTCATTGGAGCTTTGTTTACCTGTATTGGTTTTCTTTTTGTAGTACCTCTGGGTGCAGCAGCTGCAACCTCAGAAACTTTAAAGCGCTTAAGTTAGTAGATTTTAAAAAAATCAAAAAAAATTCTTTTTACCCGCAGGGTTTCATTTTTACTGACATCTATAATTGAGAAGTAGTTAAATGGTTTACGTAATTCGATTAGCTATTTCTTATACAAGTAGTAATAAAGCTTGTATTTCGATTGCAAATTTTTACAGTTATTTCCCAACTTAATCATTGAAACAAACATGTCAGTAAAAAATTCATTTCTTTTCCTGGCTTTGCTGGGCAGCTTAGTACTTACTTCTTGTGAAGTTGAAGAAGTTTTTGAAGAACAGAATGATTTCCCTACGGCCAACGACGACGATGATGATAATACAAGTACTATAGAATTAAACTTACCAGAAACCCCCTTCAACTATTCTAATCCTAATCTTCCGCCTTTTTTTAATGGCCCTGGAGTCATGGACCAAGACAATACTCCTAATGACAATCCTTTGACAGATTGGGGTGCTACTTTGGGGCGAGTACTATTCTATGATGTAGCACTATCAGCAAACAACACTATATCATGTGCTTCTTGTCATAAACAGGAAGCTGGTTTTTCGGATGATGCCACATTTAGTACCGGTTTTGAAGGCGGATTGACAGGAAGAAATTCTATGGGTTTAACCAATGCGAAGTTTTACGAAAATGGCCATTTTTTCTGGGATGAAAGAGCAAGTACAGTGGTAGTTCAGGTATGGATGCCTATACAAGATCACAGAGAAATGGGACTTACATTGGGTGAATT
>JBCBCD010000450.1:0-5956 GCA_038530915.1 Bacteroidota bacterium | reverse complement strand
CTTTAAAATTTATGCTGTTTTCAGTTCGATTAGTATTTTAGGCGCCTGAATTTTAAAGCTTCTTGCTTGCATAGAGCTGACAATTAACTACTTATTAACAATATTATTAAAGGATTTAGCTCAAGTAGATTTTTTCGATTCTCAATACGTGTTAAATTTTTTTGATCATGACATGTCTTCTTTTACCTGCCATATGTACAAAATCAAAGCCTACTTTCTCAAATGAAGGACGAAATCCCATAAAGCGATAGCTGGGAGAATCTTTTTCCACAGGATAGGCTTCCAAATATCTAGCTCCATTTTTTTGGGCATATAAAATGGCTTGTTCAATTAGCTTACTGGTAAGATTAATGTTACGAAAGGGTCTTTTGATAAAAAAGCAAGCTATTGACCAGACATTCTCTTTGGTATCATCCCCACCTAAATTCTTATAACTTTCCCTCGATGCAATGGAACACCATGCAATGGGATTATGATCTTGATAACACAAAAGACCAATTGGAATATTTCGTTCAACATAATCCTTTAGTGCTTCTTTTTTACCTTCTTTCTTAGAAATATCCTTTCCTTCTTTTTTTCGCCATACCATACACCAACAATTATGAGGCCCTCCACGACTTTCAAAGAGACTTTCCAGATCTTTCCAATTTTGTTGATCAACTGCTTTAAATGTTAGTTTATCCCAATTCATTATCAATAGATTAACTTTTTTATAAATTAAATTCAGCAGGCATTCTCCCTTTTTCGATCGATAAATTTTATTTTTGGTTATATACGAATAGAAGATTGCCTTAAAGATCTCTATATTCCAAAAACCTATGATTATGAAATTAAGAAATTTACTCTTTCTTATCTTATTGCTGGCCTTTACCATTCCATCATGGGGACAGAAAAATCCCAAGGTCACTGAATTGTATCAACAAGCAGAAATGGCCTTATTAAAAGGGGATGCTAAAAAAGCAATTCGCAATTTTAAAAAAGTATTGAAGGAAAACCCTGACTTGGCCGCAGCTCACCGAGGCCTAGGTTTATCTTATGAAATGCTCAATGAATTTAATGAAGCCATTTATCATTATGAAGAAGTCCTTTCAATGGACTCATTGTTTTCAAGGGCACTGTATTATCAGGTAGGAGAACTCTACTACAAAACCAGTGAATTTGAAACAGCTCTAGATTACTTTGAAAAATATCAATCCTTACAAGATACTAGTGATCAAAGGTTCAAAGTCTACACAGAACAACAATTCAATGATTTTGAACGAGAAGAAGAAATTGACCAAAAACTGAATGCCAGTATACGGGCAGCTAATATCTCAATTGATCAGCCAAAGTTTCAACAGATCGATACGATAGAAAACCTCGGTTCCGCTATTAATACAGACGCTCGAGAAGTTTTTCCCTATCTCACTAATGACCAGGCTATCCTTTATTTTACCCGACAAAATAAACGGACTCAAGATGAAGATCTATTCTTCAGTTTGGCTCAAGGTGATGGCTGGATTAGGTCTTCTACCATTAGTGGTAACTTCAACACGAAACATTCAGAGGGAATGAGTACACTCGTTAGAGATGGTAAAATCATATTTTTTACCGCATGCGGAAGAGAGTATGTAATGGGCGCCTGTGATATATGGGAAGGAGAGTTAGAAAGAACTACCATCAAGAATATCAAACCGCTGGAAGGCTATGCCAATTCTGAGTTTTGGGAATCACAAGCCTCTATCAGTTGTGATGGTGAAACCTTGTTTTTTGCCAGTAAACGAAAAGGTGGTTTGGGAGGTACAGATATATGGATGAGTAAAAAAGATAGAGATGGACATTGGAATGATCCGGTTAATTTAGGTCCTAATATCAATACTAACCTTGATGAAGAAGCACCATTCATAACTACAGATGGTCAAGCTTTGTACTTTTCTTCAACAGGCCACCTTGGTATGGGTGAACAGGATATTTTTGTCAGTTATCTTGACGCAGATGGCAATTGGAGTGAGTCCAAAAACCTGGGTCCACCGATTAATACTCCTTACAGAGAGTTTGGCTTTTTTCTATCCGCTGATAATAGCACCGGATACTTCTCTTCCGATCGTCCTGGAGGTTTTGGCGCAGAAGATATTTACCGATTTAAACTCACTGAAGAATTAAGCTCTACTCCTATTACATTCGTAGAAGGCTATGTTACCGATTCAACCACAAATGAACCAATAGAAACCACTGTAGGTATTCTCAATCACGTGTCAGTAAAAACTAGTCCTGATGGGCGCTTTTTCCTTTGTGTGCCTGGTGGTGATACACTAAATTTAGGAGTTACAGAAAAGGGGTATCTGCCATACACCAGGTCTTTTGAGATTCCGGAATGGGACAACAAGAGATTCTACACTTTAGAAGTAAAACTTAAAGATGTCAATGCTTTAACTATTAAAAGTCCAGAACCACTTAAGGATACCACCAAGATTGAACCCGCACCAATTATTAGACAAAGAAAATCCTACAATCATCAAGTTTTCTTCCAGTTTGATAGTGATAAAATTATTCCAGATCAGCTAGATGATCTCAATGAGTTTGTAGGTGGCGTATTCAATAAAGAAATTATCAGAATTGAGATTGTTGGTTTTGCAGATGATGTAGGCCAAGATCGATATAATTTGGAACTTTCTGAACAACGGGCCAAAGCCATAGGGCTTTACATGATTGAAAGAGGTATGTCACCTGATAACATCCATTTGGAAGGTCGAGGAGAGCTCAAAAACAATCAACCGAAAAAAGAGAATCGAAAAGTTACGCTTCGCATTTACACACTGGAATAATGACAATTCAACATTTGGTTTTGACAATTGAAATTGGATTAGCCAAACAGCAATTGTAAAAACTATAGTTTGTGGCTATAATTTACTAATAAAACCCTCATAAACTATGCAAACTATACTAGGAGCAGGTGGTGTCATTGGAAATGAATTAGCCACACAACTACCAAAATATACCAATCGAATAAGAATTGTCAGCAGGAAGCCTGAAAAGGTTAATTCTACTGACGAACTTTTTGCAGCAGATCTTTTAGATACAGAGACAGTAGATAAAGCTGTAGAAGGATCTGAGGTAGCATATTTGGTTGTAGGACTCCCCTATTTCGCAAAGGTTTGGGCAAAAATGTGGCCACTTGTTATGGACAATGTCATTCAAGCCTGTATTAAACATTCTTGTAAGCTGGTCTTTCTGGATAACATCTACATGTATGATCCTGGCTATCTGGATGGAATGGATGAAAAAACACCTTTTGGTCCAATCAGTAAAAAAGGTGAAGTCCGGGAAGCAGTAGTCAATAAAGTATTAAGCGCCATATCATCAGGACAATTGACTGCCTTGATCGCCAGAGCTGGAGATTTTTATGGTCCTTTCAATGACAATAGCGTATTGGTAGAAACCGTATTCAAACCACTACAAAAAGGAGGGAAAGCCAATATCATGGGCAATCCCAATGTTAAACATTCCTATACGTACACACCTGATATAGGGAAAGCACTAGCCATTTTGGGCAATAGCTCGGAAGCTTTCCAACAAACCTGGCATATGCCAACAGATTCCTATGCGCCGACTCACAAAGAATGGCTGGAAGAAATTGCCAAAGTGATGAAGAAAAAACCATCTTATCGAGTAGTTAGTGATGGCATGTTGAGTATTATGGGTTTATTTAGCAAGGTTTTACGAGAGGTTAAAGAAATGAATTATCAAAATCACAAGGATTATGTATTTAATAGCTCTAAATTTGAGCAACAATTTAATTTCAAACCTACACCGTGGCGTAAAGCCATTCAACAAACAGTAGAAGCTGAATTTGCTTAAGAGTATGTTTAAATTTCTAACTTTTGAAAACCAATACATTATGAACCTAGCTTCATATTTATTCAGTTGATTAGCTTGCTAAACGCCTTCGTAAATATTTCACTAGAACCATAAATCATTGATTTTCAATGCGCAACAAATTTTAAACATACTCTAAATGAAATCATTTTCCAATCAAGAGATAGCAGATTATTACGATCAAACCGAAATACATTATCGCAGGGCATGGGATCTGAACGATAGCTTGGCCATGCACTATGGTTATTGGCGGAAAGACACTCAAAACTTCCGTCAATCATTGGTTCATATGAACGAGAAACTAGCCCAAACAGCCGGAATAAAAGCTGAAGACAAAGTATTAGACGCAGGTTGTGGCCTTGGTGGTTCCGCTTTGTTTCTAGCTAAAAATTATGGTTGCCAAGTGATCGGAATAACCTTATTAGAACGGCATGTTCATCAAGCCAGAGCATTAGCGGTTGAAAGCCAACTACAGCATCTTGTCCAATATAAAAAACAAGACTATACCCAAACTCAATTTCCGGCTGAATCTTTTGATGTCATCTGGACCAATGAAAGTATCGTACATGCAGCTGATAAGAAAGCTTTTGTTAAAGAGTGCCAACGATTGCTCAAACCCGGAGGCCGGTTAATAATGGGAGAATATTATTGGAAAGAAGAAAGGAGATCAGAAAAGGATCAAGTCCTTTTGGATAAATGGATGCATGCATGGGCCATTCCTCACCTGATTTCAAAAGAACAATTCATAAGTGATCTAAAGTCATCAGGTTTAGACCTTTTAGTTTTTGAAGACATCACTACAAATATCAAAAAGTCTGCCTTCCGTATGTATTACGGCTCCTTTTTTATGACAGTACTTTCTGCCTTGTATCGTATATACAATCCCAAGGTTCGTTTTTTTGCGGATAACCATTATAAAGGTTTGTATTATCAATATCCTGCATTAAAAAAAGGATTATGGGAATACAGGGTTTTATTGGCCAAAAAGAAACTTTAAGTAATTGACGAAGAAAATATCTTTCCTTTTGTCCTGAAATTCTATATATCAGTATTTTCTATTTCACTTCCCCCAAGCAAATGCTTATTTTCCGATTAGAAAAAATTTAAACAACCAAAAGACAAAAATTATGGGATTAATTATCTGGATTGCAATAGGCTTCGCGGCAGGTGCCATTGCTAAAATTTTGACTCCGCAGAATGAAAAAGGAGGTTGGGTTTCATCTATCATCATTGGTATTATTGGTTCTATGGTAGGTGGCTTTATTGCAAACTTCTTTGGGTTGAATTATATCTTTGGCCGCGGTATTGTAGGTAGTTTAGTTATTGCTACTGGTGGTTCTTTCCTAGTATTGTGGGTTTATCACAAGTTTTTGGCTGATAAGCTTAATCTACCTTTGTAGGAGATTATAGGTTTATGAGATTATAAGGTTAGAAGTTGTGATCTTGTGATGACTTTTTGTTACCATGGAGTCGTAAAAGTTTCAGAGAGTAATTCGATTAAGTAAAACTAAAAAAATCACAAGATCGCAGCATCACAAGGTAATATACATGCTTGTTCTAGATACACATATTGTTGGCTTATTGACCCATCCAGTTCGCTTGAGTGATTACGCAATAGGGATTTTTGATGCCCATCTTCCTTCCAGAAAAAGTGTCAAGAAAGCTATTTTAAAGGGAGCCTTGATTGTGAACGGAGAAGTGGGGATGACGGCCACCTGGATTACTACCGGAGATCAGATAGAACTCATAGCGATTGATGAACCCACTGCTCAGGTCTTTGAGCTTGATCTTGAAGTCATTTATGAAGATGATTATTTAGCCCTTATCAATAAACCGGGAGGTATTCCGATACATGGACATCAACTTCGTACGCTTACCAATGCTTTGCCTTACAACATAAAATACAGTACTCAAAAAGATGCACTTGCCAGTATGCGGCCCGTCCATCGTTTGGATGCAGCTACTTGTGGATTGCTATTAGTGGCAAAAACCAAGCGGACACAAATTGACTTGTCTCGACAATTTCAAGAAAAGAAGGTCAGTAAGGTGTATACTGCTTTGGTTTGTGGTAAGCTTGAAAACAATGGTAGTATTGAGCTAG
>JBCBCD010000449.1:0-5958 GCA_038530915.1 Bacteroidota bacterium | reverse complement strand
GCCTATGACCTATGAGATATGACCTATGAAAACATGAAAGCATCATAAAACATGGCGTTTATCAATATTAAATTTCCGGTTCTGGTTCAAAATGTGACGTTTGAAGATAAGCCCCAATATTACCTCAGGCCTTTGTTTGGGTATCACCCTTTTGCGGAACATCATCGATTTAAAACAGCCGTTTCCAAGCTACAGAATGAAGTAAAGCGTTATTTCAATGGCTATAAACTAAATAGAAGTAGTGCTGAATATTTAATGTGGTTCATGTTTAACCCGAGTTTGGAGTATCACCAATTTCAGTACGATTTTTCAATCAATAAAGAGTATAAAAAAGGGATAATAGGTGTGGCCAGCTTTCAACTCAATAAGCTGACCTTTGCGTACTTACCCAAATTCAATAATTACCTGTTCATCGTTTCCTATAATGAAGAGCTTACAGACTTGAGGTCCAAAGTATTTAATGTGGCCACAAAGTTGTTCAAAGAATACCAGCAAAAAGATGAGGACAATGATTTTGAAATAGAGAAATATTTCTCCAATAAGAAGGAATTTGTTACTGAAATGTCCATGCAGGTCAATATCAAGAATGACCAGTTTAAATTTGAAAAAACACAGGATGATTGGATCAGAGCGTTGATGTATGAAAGCAATGATTTTGAAGGGAATGTTGAAATTGAAAAAGTAGGTTATGATCTCAATCAGAATTACCCCGGCAACCTCAACAGAGCAGTATTCGTTGATGACCTTATAGAAAAAATATATCCTGTCATTTTTGAAGAAACCAACACCCCTATTGCCATAGTAGGTGAAAATGGAGTGGGTAGACATACACTCATTCATGAGTTGGTCTATCGGTATATGGAGGCTCAGGAAAACAATAGCAATTACAGGCAAAGAATATGGCACATTGACCCAACCAGAATCATCTCGGGGATGAGTATAGTAGGTCAGTGGCAAAAAAGATTGGAAGCAATAATCTCGTTCATTCGTCAACCCATACAAAACACTAAAATCTCTCATAAGATGTTGGTTGATAACCCGGTAGCTTTGCTACGTATCGGGAAGTCAGCACAAAACAATATGACCTTAAGTGATGTCATCAAACCTTATCTAGAAAAGCGTCAATTTCAATTGATCATGATTGCCAGTCCGGAAGAATGGAAATTGGTACAGGAAAAAGATCGAAGGTTTAGTGATTTGTTTCAGGTTGTGAGACTTAAAGAGCCAGATCTCGCAACTTCCTCCAAGATCATCCTCCATCAAAGAAGAGCACTTGAAATTGAGTACAATACCAATATCTCTATTCAGGCCATCAAGCAGTTGTTTGCCATTTATCGCAATTATCTGAAAAACTCTGCCCTCCCTGGTGGCATTATGAAAATGCTCGAAAGATTAGCCATCAAATACCGCAATCAAAGAATTGATATCCCTGAGGTACGCAATGAATTCAAATCCATGAGTGGACTGGAAGAACGCATCTTTGATTCCAGTCAGCAAATTGAGAGTGAGAGTATTGAGAAAATGATCAGTAGAAAACTGGTTGGTCAGGCTGAAGCAGCTAAATCGCTGGCTGACGTGGTGCATTTGATCAAAGCCAAGTTGGTAGATAAATCCAAACCTGTAAGTTCTTTTTTATTCATTGGTCCTACCGGAGTAGGTAAAACACAAGCGGCTAAAGTACTTAGTGAATTTCTAATGGGTGATCAATCTCAGTTGATCCGATTTGACATGAATGAATTCATTGATGAGTATGCAGTACAAAGATTGATAGGCGATTACAACAATCCGGAAGGACAATTGACTTCCAAAGTCAGGTACCAACCCTTTGGTATTTTATTGCTGGATGAAATCGAAAAAGCACATGCTAAAGTACACGATTTGTTACTGCAAGTATTGGATGATGGCCGACTCACGGATAGTTTGGGACGAACTGTAGATTTCACCAATACCATTATCATCATGACCTCCAATGTGGGGGCTGCTGAAGTATCCAGCCAGTTGGGCTATGTCAAATCTCAAGAAGACGTAAGAAACATTTACAGGAAAGCGGTTGAAAAAAGATTCCGTCCTGAATTTGTGAACCGTATAGATAAAATTGTCATTTTCCAGCCGCTCAAGTTGGAGCACATTCTGGGGATCGCACAATTGCAGATCAAAGAACTCTTACAAAGAGATGGTTTTGTACGTAGAACCACCATACTAAATATCTCCGATGATGCTTTGGAATGGGTAGCCAGGAGAGGGTTCAATGAAAGAATGGGCGGTAGAGCGCTAAAAAGACAAATTGAAAAGGACCTCACTGCACTCTCGGCAGAGCAACTCATCGCTACTTCTTCTGAGACTCCTGTAATCATGGATATCGAGCTGCAGGAAGATCACCTCAAACCCCACATAACCAGTTTGGATTTTGCTAAGCCTTCTGCAGAGGAAATTGTACCAGGCTTGCCTGAAAGAGAATCCGGACATCGGTTTTTCAAAACCTTATTGAATAAACTTGAAGCCATTGAAGAGACCATAAGAATAGATGAAGAAAGCAAAGACATACAGGATGATGTCGTTATCGCGTTTGATTCCTCTGAATCCTTCTCCCAGATTGACACTTATTACTATCAATACAAGTCAAAGGTCAATGAGACAAAAGAAGATCTGAATAGCATCATCTTAGGTTATCAAAATCCTTATTTTAAAGTAGCTCCGGCTATTCCTTTGCGACTACGTATTGGTGATTTTTTCCCAAAAAGGGATTTTACAGGTTCAAAAGGCATTAGAGAAAACATAAAAGACTATTTATTCCAGACTGAAGCCATAAAAGAGATCAGTGAATCCTACTATTTTGGAACCCCACAATTTGATAGTAGCAAGACCGAGTTTATCGATTATTTTATCAATGTACATTTATTGAAACTCTATTTAAGTGGTGTTTTGGAAGACGTAGTGGATAAAATCAAACTACAATTCAGGTCTTCTATCACCGGACTAGGCAATTGGGAGATCCAGTTTATGATAGAAAAATATGTGAACTTGTGTGTTGAAATGGACCTCACTCATGAAGTGCATCTTAAAGAAAAATATTTAACCATAGAAGGATACAGTGTCTTTGAGCTTTTCAAAGGAGAAGCTGGAATCCACCTGTTTTATTTAGCCCACCAAAACCCACTCCCAATTGAATTGAAGGTCATAGAAATGGGTGAAGACATTTCCAATACTTTCTATCCCCCGGAAGTCATTCGCATATATGATGGCAGTACCACATTGACTGATATTCGCACCGGTTATACCAATGCCATGGATATACGTCCGAGTGAACATAAGTTGTTGTTGTATGCAGGGATTGAAAGTTCGATTCGGTATGAGCTTTGATTATTGGGTCATGGGTCATGGGTCATGGGTCATGGGTCATGGGTCATGGGTCATGTAAGTTCGATTTTCTAGTAGATCAAAAAATCGTTTTTAATAACTTTATTTACCGAAGAGTTACAAAGCCTTATTATCTTTTTTGTTGAGTTTACTTAACAAAATAGCAGAATAAAAATGACCTATGACCTATAACCTATGAGTTATGACCATCGAATTCCTTACATTTGCCCCATCATTAAAGGCTATCACATTTTATGAATCAACTAGAGAAATTTAAGGAGATAAATACTTTTATTTTTGATGTAGACGGAGTGCTTACTGACAGTTCAGTTTTGATTTTAGAGGATGGGAAGTTGCTTAGAAAGATGAGTGTTAAAGATGGTTATGCTATAAAAAAAGCGATTAATAAAGGCTATCATTTTTGCATCATTACCGGAGGAAAGTCCGAAGGAGTCAAACTACGACTACAGGGTTTGGGAGTCACTGACATCTACCTGGGGCAGCATGAAAAATTGGATGCATTCGAGTCCTTTATTTATGCCTACGATATTGATCCTTCCAAAGCTATTTATATGGGTGATGATATTCCGGATATAGCTGTTATGGAAAAAGTAGGGTTACCTTGTTGTCCAAGTAATGCTGTAGCTGAAGTATTGGCTGTTTCAGAATATGTATCTCCATTTCAGGGAGGGGAAGGATGTGCCAGAGATGTAATCGAAAAAGTCCTTAAATTGAGAGGTGATTGGTCATAAAAGACCTCTTATAACAACAATTTATGTCCCTAATAAAACTGATAAGACTACCCAATCTTGTA
Source organism: Bacteroidota bacterium (assembly GCA_038530915.1). GTDB lineage: Bacteria > Bacteroidota > Bacteroidia > Chitinophagales > Saprospiraceae > JANQPA01. The sequence continues at coordinate 1,787 of JBCBCD010000449.1, read as the reverse complement.
ATCGTTGCGCTAACACAATGGGTGTTTTTTAAACAGATCATTGAAAAGAAGCTTTCGGAAAATGATATTACTACATCTCTTGACGATGTACAAATCATTTATTTTATAATTATTACTGTTTTGATTACAGCTGGTGGATACATTACCAACGATATCATTGATCAGGAGGTAGATCTTATCAATAAGCCAGATCAAGTGATTGTTGGGAAAAAAGTCAGCTTGCAGTTCTCTTACTGGTTAAATGGGTTTATTCATTTTATCGCTTTATTACTTGCCTTTTCACTCGCTTTGGAATTGCAAAAACTACAGTACTTCTTCTTATTTCCACTTTCAGTTATCCTATTATTGGCATACAACTACAAACTAAAGGGAACACCATTATTAGGTAACATAACCGTTTCTCTATTTTGTGCCGGAGTTGCGCTTATTCTTTGGTTGGCTGAATTAGATGGCTTAAACGAATTAGCGAGTATAAGCTCAAATGACTATAAGTATGTCACTCAACTTTTGATTTGGTATGGCATTTTTGCATTTACAACCAATATGATTAGGGAGATCATAAAAGACATTGAAGATGTAGAAGGAGATCAGCTTAAAAACATTCATACTGCGCCGGTTCTTTGGGGAATCAATACCGCTAGATGGATTGTATATGGTCTTTTAGCATTACTTACCATTAGTTTGTTATTTTTTGGATGGTTATGGGGTAAGGAAAACGTACAAAACCCTTTGGCATTAATGAGTCTATTGCTTATTGTAATGACCTTTATTTTTTCAGCCATTCTTTCCAGAGCAAGACAAAAAAAGCATTACCACATTTTGAGTCAGTATTTAAAACTCATCATGCTTATGGGTGTTGCGTTTTTATTTGTTGTATAAATTGAAAAATTCTAATGATTCAACTGAAACAACCGCTCATATTGGCTTCTAAATCTCCTCGTAGACAACACTTGCTTAAAGAGGCTAATATCCCCTTCATTGTTAAGACCAAAAGCATAGACGAAACATTTCCTTCGGAACTCGATCTTGCGGAAGTAGCAGCTTATATTGCTAAGGATAAAGCAGAAGCAGCTTCAATCTTTTTAGAAGATGAAAACGATATTCTATTGACAGCAGATAGCGTGGTGGCTACTGGTAATCATTTTTTAGCCAAACCGGAAGGTGCTGAAGATGCCAAAAGGATGCTTAGAATATTATCCGGACGCATGCATTATGTATATACTGGTGTTTGCATCAAAAGTAAAGCCAAAGAAGAAGTTTTCACAGGGACTTCAAAAGTCTATATGAATGAATTGACTGAAGCAGAAATTGATTTTTACATCGATCAATTTCAGCCTTATGACAAAGCAGGCTCCTATGCCATACAAGAATGGATAGGACTTTGCAAGATCTCCAAAATAGAAGGTACCTATGCGAATATCATGGGCTTGCCAGTTGATTTGGTGTATCAGTGTTTGTTGAACTGGTAAGCAAAAGGAATTAGAATTAATTCCAATCAACCTTGCTTTTGGTATACTCTTACATAATCTATTTCCATCTTGGCAGAAGTCAATTCTGGATCAATCCCATCTTTTTTACCTGGTGTAGCCAGTGATGGTTCGTTGCCTAGATATCCGCCCATGGCAATATTCATAATAATGTATAAATCATGGTTGAAAGGATAAAAACCATCATCTTTAAGTGTAGGATTGTATTCGTAATACAAGTTCCCATCTACTAAAAAGGAAATCTTTTCCAGCTATAATCAACCAGATCATGTTGGGAAAAGATATGTAAATGATGTAACG
>JBCBCD010000448.1:0-5963 GCA_038530915.1 Bacteroidota bacterium | reverse complement strand
AATTTACTGAGGTTGTGCTCTCCACTTAAGGCAATGGTGTACAAATCAAGCTCGTAAATTAACAATTGATTGGAATATTTCTACTTCTCGTACTGAAGGGCAGACCCCTTTTGATTTTCAAATGACTTTTATTGACAATCAAATTCCATTCGATTCAGACTTGAATAGGTTAGGGCACCCAAGAAACTTTTTGGACGCTTCAAATCCTGATCTCGAAACAGCTTTCCTGAATGACAACAGCGTACGAGAGACCAGTACTTTAGAAAACTCACAAACTTATTTCATCAATCTAAAACTGCCACTTAAGGTTGGTAAAGGGATTGGTGGATATTTCAAGTTTGGAGGTAAGTATTTCACCATTGAGCGAGATCGCAATGTACTGGAACAGGCAGAAGATTTCTATTATTTGGGTGGAGCTATTACATCGGATGCGCGACAAGCATTTGGTGATGGTTTAATTTTTTCATCTGCTAATAGTAGTCAGATCAGTATACAAAACTTTTTGGCCAACTCTAATAACATCGATTTTGAGAATGAGGATGGAAGTCAGGTAAACTTCGATGCAACACTAGATCCTGACAGAATGCGCAATTGGTATAATTCACAACAACCCCTCTTAAATAATGATCGCCGTGCGATAGTAGATAACTATGGAGTAGATGAAACAATTACTGCAGGATACGCCATGTTGAGGCTTGATTTTGGAGATAAATTGACAGTCATTCCTGGTTTTAGATATGAATACTCTGACAACTCCTACAATGCAGGCATTTCATCCATTAATGGTCGATATGGTATCAATGGATTTTTAATAGATACTGTTACTACTCAACAATATTCAGAGTTCTTACCTCACTTACACATAAAATACAAACCTTTACCTTGGTTGGATGTGCGTGCTTCTTATTCTACTACTTTGGCAAGGCCAGATTTCTCGTTCATTACACCAAGAGCACAAATCAACAATACTTCAACGACTATTACGGCGGGTAATCCCAACCTGAGCCATGCAAGATCAGAAAATTTGGATTTATTCATCACCGCATTTAAAGGTGGTTTAGGGCTATTTTCAGTCGGTGTTTTTAACAAAGATATTAGCAACATTTTTATATCCAGGACCATTCAATTAGCAGATCCTGAAATTGCAGCCGCTAATGGTTGGCCCAATAACTCAGGTTTTCAGTTGACTTCGTTCACCAATCTTCCTGAGTCCAGGGTATGGGGATTTGAATTGGACTTACAGACCAACCTTAGTTTTTTGCCTGAACCATTCAATGGGTTTGTCTTCAATGTGAATTACGCAAGGTTATTTTCTGAAACACAGGTATTCTTCCTGACTTCAGAGTCTGTGTTAGTGATCCCATTCCCACCAGTTTTTGAAACCATTTTTACAGCTAATGAACGTGAGGTGAGCATGCCAAGTCAGTCACCACACATTTTCAATATGTCTTTGGGCTACGATTTCAAGGGGTTCTCTGCACGTGTTTCAGGGGCTTTTCAGGGAACAAAGGCAAGCAGTTATTCTTTGAACAAGGACTTTGACCGTTTTGATTTGGAATTCTGGCGTTGGGATGCTTCGGTAAAGCAGAAGATCGGAAAATATTGGAGTGTCTTTCTCAACTTCAATAATATCAATAATCAACAAGATGTCTCCTTCACCAGGAATGAGAATTTTATAAATACGATCCAAACATTTGGATGGACCAGTACGCTGGGCCTACAATTCAAACTATAGTTAAAAACCATTATTTAACCAATTATGGAACTTAAAATTAAAAATGTTGATATGAAAAAACTATACCAACTTTCATTAGTAACTTTTTGCTTGATTGTTAGCATGCAGCTAAACGCTCAACGTATTTTTATGATCCCTCAAAGTGATGATATAACAATGCCTGCAGATATCTTTCCTGTCATCATGGGCGATACGACTGATACCGGTGAAAGAGTAGACAGCAATACCATTTATAAATTGGAAAATGGAGCGGTATACATTACTTCAGGCCGTATTGTGAACAAGCCGGGATGGAAACTACATATCGAAGCTGTAGATTTAAATAACACAGATACTAAACCAATTATTACTCGTATTCCAAATGCATCGGGTACTTATCCTGATATTATGCGTCCGGAGGGTGATGTGACCCTTAAAAACTTATGGATTATTTCTGGTGACAGAGGTGCCGATGAACAGCACGATTGGGGTAGAATTAGAATTATGGGGGCAGATGCTCGGATCATTGTCGATCACTGTATCATTGAAAAGGATAGAGGAGGTTTTTTGCAATTCCGTGCTTCAAATTGTAAAGTTTATGTGACTAATTCTATTTTACGTAATGGTGGAAATAGATTTTTACTACAAGGAAATGGTCGTGGCATTGATGCTCGTGATCAATTTATGGATACTTTAATCGTTAGAAATACGATCATCCATAACATCATCGATCGTGTTTTCCGTAGTCAGGGAGGTAAAGAACCACACAATTATGTTGAATTCGATCATTGTACTGTCTTTAATCATTCAGGACGCCATGGTGCTTTCCAGTTTGGTAAAGCTTTAGAAGTAAAAGTAACCAACAACTTACTGATTAACCCAATCATGATGGGTACTTCGCCATTCTATACAGATGAACAAACTCAACCTGATAATGAAGCACATAAGATCTTTACAGTAGATACACTGTATGAAAATACCAGCTTTTCTTTTGCTTCTAACAATATTTTCTACACACAAGATGTATTGGATTTCTTTGAAAGCATTGATTCTGTGAGCAGACCAGCAGTTTATTCAGACCTAATCCTGCAGAATCTGGGCAATGATGGTACCGATGGTTACTTTGAAGATCCTGTAGATTTAGCTAGTGTTCCAATGAGTATTTTGCAATATCCAAAAGACTTGTATGCTGATCCTAACAATGAAATGATGTTTGATTTTGTAGTAGAAGATATTGCATTACAAGGAACAGATAGAGACAATGGTAATATTTTTGATTTTTCAACTTTTGATCCTTGTTATGATCCTTCTTCTGTTTCAGCTTCAGCGAGTACTAGAGGTGGAGCAGTAGGTGCGGTAGCTTTTTGTGCCAATCTAAGCGAAGAAGGAGTAGAACAACCTGACTCTTTGAGGTACGTACTCATTGAGGCAAGTGATGATCCATTTGCCATTACAGATATTTTCCCTGTTATCATGGGGGATACTACAGATACTGGTGAAAGAGTAAGCAATAGGACCATTTATCAGTTACAGAATGGTAAAGTCTATATTACTTCTGGTCGTATGGTCAATAAACCTGAGTGGCCTCTACACATTGAAGCAGTAGATTTAGATGATACGGTTAACAAACCCGTGCTTACTCGTATTCCGAATGCATCAGGCACATACCCAGACATCATGCGTCCGGAGGGAGATGTGACTTTGAAAAACTTATGGATTATTTCTGGGGATAGAGGAGCTGATGAGCAACATGATTGGGGTAGAATTAGAATTATGGGGACAGATGTTCGCGTTATTGTAGATCATTGTATTATTGAAAAAGATAGAGGTGGGTTCTTACAGTTTAGAGGTTCTGGTGCAAAAGTTTATGTGACTAATTCTGTTTTACGCAACGGTGGTAACAGATTTCTTTTACAGGGTAATGGTCGTGGTATCGATGCTCGCGATCAGCAATTGGATACTTTAATTGTAAGAAATACAGTCATTCACAACATCATTGACCGTGTATTCCGTAGCCAGGGAGGTAAAGAGCCACACAATTATATAGAGTTTGATCATTGTACGGTATTTAATCAATCTGGCCGTCATGGAGCCTTCCAGTTTGGTAAAGCATTAACGGTTAAAATCACTAATAATGTGTTGAGTAATCCAATCATGATGGGTACATCACCTTTCTACACGGATGAGCAAACCCAGCCAGATAATGATTCTCATAAGGTATTTACTATAGATACCCTTTACGATGGTACCAACTTCACATTTGCTTCCAATAACATATTCTACACACAAGATGTATTGGACTTATACGCAAGTAATGACTCCGTAAGTCGTGTTGCTGTCTATTCTGATCTTATCATGCAGAGAATGGGCAATGATGGCAGTGGAACTTATTTTGAAGAAGAATTGACCTTCACCAGTGTACCAATGACCATCTTACAATATGTAAAAGACTTGTATGCCGATCCTAATAGTGAAATGATGTTTGACTTTGTGGTAGAGGATATCGCTTTACAAGGAACAGACAGAGACAATGGTAATATTTTTGATTTCTCCACCTTTGATCCGTGTTACAGCTCGTCCGCTATATCTGCAACAGCAGCTACTGATGGCAGTGCGATTGGAGCAGTTGGTTCTTGTAGCTTATTGACAAGTCTCTATGAGCCTACTATCACTTCTACGCTAAATTTACAATCGCTTCCTAATCCAATCTTCAATACGGCAGTATTCTCTTATGAGTTGAATCAAACCAGCTTTGTAAGACTGAGTATTTATGATTTTACAGGAAAACATATTGCTACATTGGTGGAAGATGAACAAGGAGCCGGAGTACAAAGAATTAACTGGACACCAGCAAATAACCTGAGCAAAGGAATGTATGTAGCCCGCCTACAAACCAGCGAGGGTGAAATGTCATTGAAACTAATCCTTCAATAATCAGACCTATTTCTTCATTCTATTGAGATATCAGTGTTGGTGTTGACAATTTGTCAACGCCAACACTCATCATAAGTTGCAAAACCTGATAGGTTGTCAATTATCTTCATAATGCAGGGCGCGATACCCCTTATTCTTGTTGAGGACACCGATGTTCTGTTATAAATTTTTTCTAATGAGAAACATTCTGTTATTCAGCTTTCTTCTATGCATTCTTGGATGTTCTACTGTAGAAGAAGAGAAGCCACAAATCACACAAGAAAGCCTTAGAGGTCAGCTTGGACAATTGGCTAATGAAGCAAACACTGTAGTAAAAACTTTTCCTATCGATTCCAACAATATACCCAGATCACAAGAAGCTGATGGTTCTTTAAGAACATCTACTTCTTATGACTGGACGAGCGGTTTTTACTCCGGTACACTATGGCAATTGTATCGTTTTAGTGGGAATGAAGAATTGAGTAAGGCGGCAATGGCATGGACCGCATTTCAAGAGAAAGAAAAGTTGGATACGCACACACATGACCTGGGTTTCAAAATATATTGCAGTTTTGGAGAAGCACACAAAACTAAACCAACTGACCATAACAAAGATGTAATATTACATGCCTCCAATACACTAATAAGGAGATACAATCCAACAGTTGGAGCTATCCGTTCCTGGGATTTCAATAAGGAGGTATGGCAATTTCCTGTGATCATAGATAATATGATGAATCTGGAAATGCTCTTTGAAGCTACTAAATTATCAGGAGACTCCACTTACCATAAGATTGCTCACCAACACGCTCTTACCACCATGAAGAATCATTTTAGAGCGGATCATAGTTCCTATCATGTTATTGATTATGATACATTGACAGGAGAAATAAGAAATAGGCATACCCATCAGGGAGCCAGCCACGAATCTTCATGGGCGAGAGGACAAGCTTGGGGATTATATGGTTTTACTATGAGTTATCGATATACTAATGAACCACAGTTTTTAGACAAGGCCAAAGCGATAGCACAATTCTTTTTTGAGCATCCCAACTTCCCGGAAGATGGTGTTCCCTATTGGGATTTTGATGCACCCAATATTCCTGATACTTATAGAGATGCATCTGCTGCAGCAATAGCCATTTCTGGCCTTATAGAATTGTCAAAGTATGACTTAGATAATGCGGAAAAATATCTTGATTGGGTAGATGTGACTTTAAATACTTTGAATAGTGATGAATACAAATCAGCACTCGTACCTTATATTTTAAAGCACAGTGTAGGGAGTGTGCCAAGTGATTCTGAGGTGGATGTCCCACTAACTTATGCGGATTAT
>JBCBCD010000447.1:0-5975 GCA_038530915.1 Bacteroidota bacterium | reverse complement strand
AATAAACCAGATGGCAGGAAAAAATTGGAAAATTGATGAAAGTATAAAAGACTCAAGGGAGCTGTAATTAATTGTGCGGCTAATGAAAGGGCCATTAATTTCCAAAAGTACCTTAGCAATTGATTTTGGGGTGTCCACAAACGCTCAATGCCCGGCATCAAAAACACGATGCCAATTACAGCAGAATACGAAAGCTGAAATCCGATATCAAAAAGCATATTGGGATAAGCCAACAATAAAATAATTGCAGAGCACAAGATGGTATTCCCTAAAAAAGGTTGTCTGCCGATGATTTTCCCACACTGCCAAATAGAAAACATCAATGCAGCACGAATAGTAGATGCCGCAGCACCACTAAGAAATGTAAAACTCCAAATACCTGCTATGAGTAATAAATGATATAAGCTATTTGCATGGACCAATGAATTGTTAAAAATAGGTTTTAGTTGTCGCAGCAATAGATAAAGAATCCCAATGTGCATGCCGGAAACCGCTAAAACATAAATTACCCCCGAATCTGTATATGCTTTTTTTAGGTCGTGTTGTATCAGCTTTTTATCTCCCAACACTAGCGCATTTACGATACCGTACACATCTGGGTCTTTGAAATGTTCTTGTAAGAGCTTGGCGATGGTGTTTTTTGCGTTTTCAATAGGCTTTTTTTTAGGAACTCTATTAGAAAAAGCCCTCCATTCTCCTTTTCTCAACCAGCACTGATGATATACGCCTTTTTGTGCCCAAACTTTTTTAAAGTCTATTTCTAACGGATTCAAAGGTGAATTAATCTCCTCAATTTTAGCTTTTACTAATAAATATCCCGGAATTGATTCTACTTTTAGCTCTTGTGATTTGGGCATATTCACCACAAGTTTACCACAAACATTTTTTATTTCTCCATTCTCATTTGTTAGAGCTAGTACCTTAGCTTCCAACCTATAAAAGCTTTTAAATTCGGTATGCTCAATAACGGATAGACATAAATAATCCCCTTCCTGATAAGAATGACTCCAATGAATAGAAGGTAATCTATTCGAATTTTGATGTAAGCCAAAACCTATAATAGCAATTGCACTCAATGTCAATAGATAAAATAGAGCTCGATCAAAAAAACCTGATTTTTTTGAAAACAAGTGCAAGAAAATGGAAATACAGAGTAGCAATAAGATTAAACCTTGAAAAGGGATGTCCAGGTTTCCCATTTCATTACTTAAACTAATCCCAAAGATCAGTGGCACTAATAATTTTAGTGTAGGAATTTTCTTTATCGACATGAATCGTGTTTCTAGTATGACAATACTAGATGATCGGTTGGAGTTATAATTTGACTTAAAAAAATAAAACTTGCAAATAGAAGGCTAGTTTTCAGACTACTATATACTATCACTAGAGGCTAGGCTTATTATGTTATAGTATCATCAGGAGATTTAATGATGGGTAAGTTTATGAATCTATTTGAAGCATTTTCAAGAGTAAATAGTTCTACTTTCTGTTTTTTACCTTTAAGATCTATAAAGCCCATTCTTTTAGGTACATAGGTATGAGGCGCTAGTTTTAGTTGGGCTAATAATTGCTTTGAAAAAAGAATTTTCACTCCAAAACGATTACACATGGCCTGAATGCGAGAAGCCGTATTTAAAACATCACCAGAATAGACAATGTCTCTTTTGATCACACCTATCTCACCTGTTGTGACCTTCCCAAAATGTAAACCGGCTTTAAATTCAGGCACCAATCCATATTTGCTTGTATAATCATTTGCCTTTAATTTAATAGCATCTTGCATCGCATAAAAGCAACGAATACAGTTGGCATTTCTGGTTCCTTTTTCCATTGACCATGAAATGATTACTTCATCTCCAACATATTGATAAATTTCTCCATAGGTATAGATGATTGAATCCGTTACATCTCTGAAAAAATCATTCAACAGATTAAAGAAATTGATGTGTCCCAATTGTTCCGCTATTGTAGTTGAGGATTTAAGATCTACAAACATGAAAATCCGTTCTTCCTCATTGGGTTGATGGTAGTTTCCATAGAGCATTTTCACAAATACACCTTGACCATATTTCTCGTTTATGTTGAGAAAAACAATAGTTATAATGGTTATCAATACCCAAAAGACCAATGATTTACCATAAAAAGGTACATTACCCAAGCGGGCTCCCATATTCTCCAAAACGGTCAAGAAGAAAATGGCATCTACATCCGTATTGTGTTTGGTAAATAGCTCAACGACAATAATAGTAATGAACATATTAATGGACACAATAACCACACTACTAAAAGTAATGGCAAGGCCATAAGTATAATAACGCATTCTATCTCTTAAAATAAAAATTAAGACAGCTCCGGAAATAAGACCTGCCAACATTGCGGATATAACATTTACCCATAAGTAATTGTAAAACTTAAATTGTTCTACCTGCATCAGGAATTGGGATTCTACCAATGCAAAAGTATTCAAAGCATCCAACGCAGCAAGCAAGGTCCAAATCAGGGAGATCCAGACAACTCGTTTCATTTTATAAAGCGTAATTTTTTGCTGCTGTCTTAGCATGACATTTATTATCTAAAACCCTGTCAAATAAGTTAATAGCTTTTTCGTGGACACTGGCCGCAAAAATTGATTAAACCTATTTCCTCGTACTGATTGTACAAGTAATAGGTTTGACAATTTTTGAAAGAGTAACGAATATACTCTGTATTTAAGTACCATAAGTGCATTATGCATCAAAAGTAGAACCGTTGTAATATAAAAACTAGAATTGATAATTATTTCATCCTTTTAATAGTTCAGTGATAAAACTTTAGATAACTTCATTGTGCAGTAGAACTACTCACAATCTTAAATACGTTATTATTGTAAAAAGATATAAATGCAAATTCACCTATTAGATATCAAACATATCATTCTTACTGATAAATTAGTCATTAGAAGATTTAAAGAAGAAGATGGCCCAAAATTATTGGAACTGATCCAAAACAATAGAGATCGTTTAGAAGATCAGTATCCTATGATTTCTCAACAAATCAAAACTACCGAAGAAGCTACGTTCTGGGTACATCAAAAAGTGGCCAATTGGCTGCTTCAAAAAGAATACTACCTGGCCATATGGAATATTAAAACAGCCAACTTGATGGCATGGGTCAATGTTCATCAATTGGACTGGACTATACCGAATGGATATATTCACTACTTCTCTGATAAGCAGTTTGAAGAAAGAATTGAATTAAATATTGCATTAGAAAAAATCATTGGTTTTTGTTTTGAAGAACTTAAATTGAGTAAAATCAATCAATTGGTTCCAGCTGATGAGACTATTGCCTTAAGATTGGCTCGTAACTGTAGGTTTAGAAGAGAAGGAGACATTAGGCTAGCATTTAAAAGAGGAGAAACTGAATTAATTGATGCCATTCACTTTGGTTTGACTCCTGAGGATCTCAGCTATTAGTGGATGAGATTAGAAGTTGATGAGGTGGTGTGTATTTGAAAATAAATTTATCTCACTTCATACCACTCCAAATTGAGGAATTCTTAGTAGTTTGAAGGCAAAGTAAGTGGTTAACAGAATTGAAATATAAATTTTAGTCGAGCGGATTTTTTTGTTTATCAAGGCAAAAAGTAGACGTGATACACATCACAACTAATTTTTAACACAGAGAAACGGAAAAAGAAGCCGCTTAAATTGTATAGTTTAATTTTGGTAACCACTTATTCCTTACTGATCTAAAATTATGCCTATGCCAAGCTCTGTTACTGCTGAAGCAATCGTTTTTGCCATTAACTCGGCTGTAAGACTAGGACGGAATATCCAAAAAGCCTATGCAAATAGTTTGAGGTCTCGCGCCATTGTCTTACCCCTTCCATCCTTCGATGAAAATATCAGTCCATTTACCATTAGACGTTTTTTCGATTCAGATGGTGCACATTTTGTAACTGAGCTGGAAGTTCTGAAGTACTTACATCTTAAAAACAACCACCAAAATCTCGAAGGTGAAGAGTTAGAGGAGTATAGATATTATTATCGTACACTTTATCGGATGTACAAAAATGGTGCTAACGAAACGGCTATCCGAGAACCCAATATCAACATAGATGATATCGTTGGACTACTAAAAATTAGACAGTGGGAAACGAAAAATGAATTTGCAACTTCTACCTTACAATTGGTAGCAGGTACGGTGGTTGAAATAGGTATTGACTATTTTAACCAGTTTCCAGGTGCGATCAATGAAGCCTCTGCGATGGGTTTAGCTCTGAAGAAGTTCTTATCTGCCATTGACAATATTAAGTTCAGTGAAGCTGAAAATTTCAAGCAACTCATAAGCAAAAAAATCATTCCCCGACTTTTTATTACTGCCTCTGAAACCTTGCATGAGTTAAGTACTGAAATAGTCAGAGATGAGAAGCTACAGCAGTTTGTCGCAGCTGTAAGTAAAGGAATAACAGATGATCTATACGCTCGTATAGGCCCTAATATGACTTTAGATGAGCAGGATGAAGCCATTAGCTGGGGACAAATGGTATTGTCCAGTATGATTAGGAATGCAGGCTATTATGTTTTTTCTGATCCTACTGCCATGCTCAATGTCAATCAAGGGCAAAATATGCTGATCAAAAATACCGGTTTGGTATTGATGGATTTACTTTTTTCAGAAGATGAACTAAAGATCGACCTCAAACAGGTTTTGCAATATGAGTCGCTTGATTTAATTTTTAAAACGGCCTTCAGTGTTTTTGCAGAGTACCCCGAATTGCTCTCCAAAGAGAAGAAGTTTAGAATTCTGATTACCGAGATAAGTCTCGCTTTGGTTGAATCAGGCATCAATAAACCAGAACTCCTTCCTGAACTAATACGACTGGTTGTTGAAAAGACAGCAGAAAACTTATACTCGGTCTGGGATTTAGAAGAGACGGATACCCGCAATTTATTAGTTCTTTCTATGAAGGAAGTATTAGCCGAATTGAGCAAATACAATCAAAATACGGAAGAAGCGTGGCAGTTGCACTTATCTAAAACACAACTCCTGGACATTATATACAATGTATTTGATGAGGTAGTCAAACATCCAATTTGGATCACTCAGCATATCGAAGAATCTCCATTGCTTGCCAGGGTGATGGCGACCTCTCTAGAAGCATTAACAAAAGTCCCTCGCGAGGCACGATTAAACTTTCAGACATTCCAAATCCTGCTTGAGCTCAATATGCAGGTGGTTGCAAGTAGCCCTGAAGTATTAGAAAAGATAAAGTGGTCGGATGATGAAAGTGAAAAGATACTCCTTCAATTGGTATTGGATTATGTCTTCGAATATGTATTTAATACCACTCCTGTTTCAAATATTCACAAGACAGAAGTCCTGAGAAACTTATTGTCATATGTCTTAGATCAAATCATAGCGCAACATCCTAATGACAAAGGGTTCTTGTTGGTGCAAATGATCTTGGATCCTGAGTTAGGTATTAATTTCAACAAAAGAAATACAGGTCTTCAGTTGATCGAGGAATTAGGCGAAATTTTATTAAGTTTCTTGGCCATTCATCCGGAAATGTTTTCTCGAGAAGCGAAAGTACAAGACTTGTTTGTAGATATCATTCAGACAGTTCGTCAATATGGAATCAACCAGGAAGGTATTTTCAGAGAAATCATTAGAATAACTTTTGAAAAGCTCGCACAACACCTGGATAGATTGATTTTATCTCATACCGGGCAGGCCAAGCATTTATTAGTAATTGCTTTAGAGCAGATATTATCCTCACTATCCAAAGACCGCCCCGGCCAGTGGAATCCTAAATTGAGTTCTGGCCAGTTAATTTTCTTATTGGAGCAGTTGTTTGATGAAGTTATTAATCATCCAGATTGGATTCTTAAAGGGGTTAATGAAGAAACCCTAATTAATGATGCATTAGAATATATACTTCCATTTCATCAACTCCATCAGTTAAGTCAATTCCGGATCTGTATAGTAGG
>JBCBCD010000446.1:0-5985 GCA_038530915.1 Bacteroidota bacterium | reverse complement strand
ACCGACCTAATCCTTATGACAGTATGGGTGAAGTCTATTTTATGAATGGCCAATATGAATTGTCTATTGAAAGCTATAAAAAAGCCTTGGAAGTAGATCCAAATTACAATACAGACTGGATCAAAAGTATGATTGAAAAAAATAAGGCAAAACTGGCTGAGGCAAATGACAAGCGGTAGTGCGCCATGTATGAACTTAGCAAATCCTTGGGATTTACTAAGTTCATACACATTACCTATTTTTTGAAGTAGCTAGGCACCACTCCAAACTGTTTTTTGAAAGCATTACTAAAGTGTTGAGGGTTTTTATACCCTACTAAGGTTGACACTTCACCCACCGTCTTCCCTTTTTCTGCGAGCATAATTTTGGCTTGCTCCATTTTACTTATGCTCCAAAATCTAAAGACAGTATTCCCAAAAACTTCTTTGAATCCCTTTTTAAGAGTAAACTCATTGGTACCGACCATTTGGGCCAACTTACTCAATGAGTAGGCTTGATCCAGGTTGTGGAGCATGATCTCTTTAGCGGCATGCATTTTATCGATATCTGTCTTTTTAAGTTTGTAGTTCTCAATTAGATTTTTTTGATTCATCTGTTCTAGTTGCAAAAGCAGTAATTCAATTATTTTGGCTTCCAGAAACATTCTTTTAAACTTTCCTTTTCTACTGCAAGAAACAATCTCGTGGATTAAGAGGTGCATCTGTGGCGCAATCTGAAGATGATGCTCATTCAGTAAGCTTGGAATCCCTTTTTCTATATGGGTAGCAAATTGATCAAATTTTGCAATTCCCGAGGGCAAGTATTTTCTAAAGAAGTAAGGCATCAAACAGATTTCAAGTTTTCGCAATGCATTCTTCGCAGACCATTTAGATTTTCCTTCAAAACCATTGCCATAAAAAATATTGTGTTGATTGCCGGTAAATTCAACCTCCTTTTTAAAATGGCTGCCCATGCTTGATGTGCAACCACTAAGTGCAAAATGCATTTTTACAATTTCGAGATCACTTTGCACATCTAGTAAAGTATCATAGCTCAATTGGATGTCGCCAAAGCCTATGTATACGCCATCAAAATAGAGCTCTTTATAATTTCCTTTACCCAAAAATAAGTCCGCTGAATAGCTGCGCTCAACTATTTCACTTGTTGTTTCACAAAAAAACTCCGGATAATTGGCCTCAATCATCATTTCACTAAAATCCGTTCTACTGATTCGTACTTGCATTTTTCGTATTGCGTCTATTTTATTCCGTTTCGCGTTACCTATCCGCTTTAAGTTGATTTAATTTTACGTCTAAAATAACTTATTTAGAATTAATCTAAAAAAGAAGCTTGTTTTTTCTACTTCTTAAAAATGAAAAGCTCAAAATCCTCAAATCAATGGACTTCAAAAGCAAACAAAAGAAATTCATCCTAGAAGGGTCAATTACCAAAGTAATGTGGGAATTGTCCTTACCTGCAATTGCTGCTATGGTCTTATTCGGACTCAATGCCTTTATGGACACAGTTTACATTGGTCAGTTGATGAATGAAACCGCTCTAGCTGGTGTAGCCTTAGCTTATCCGTTGACATCGATTTTATTGGGATTAGGATCTTGGGCAGGTACCGGAGCTGCCAATCTATTAAGTATCTCACTAGGTAATGGGGATGAAGTTACGCAAGCCAAAATATTGCCTAATGCTACCCTATTTGCACTAATCACAACCTTGATATTAGCCCTACCTGCTTACTTTTTCAGCGAACCCCTCATTGCAATGATGGGTGGTAAAGGGGCTATTCTAACAGAAGGTGTTACCTATTTTAAAATTACTATGCTGGCTTCTCCACTTTGGGTATATAGTCTCACCCTCAATATGATTATCAGAGGAGAAGGCAAGATGAAAACAGCAGCTTGGTTAATGGTATTTGGTTTGGTAGTCAACCTGATACTGACTCCTATTTTTATCGGACTCTTTGGCTGGGGAGTGGCAGGTGCGGCATGGGCAACCAATATTGGTATGACCATCTATTCTTTGGTTGGTTATCTCTATTTCAAAAGAGGAAAAGCTTCTTTCCAGGCCAATGTCCAATCAATTAGTTATGATGCTGAAGTTTTTAGATCCATCTTACAAATGGGTTTTCCGGGTTTTATTCTCACCATAATGGGACTTATACAAGCCATTGTAGTTTTCAACTCCATTGTCAATAATGGTACAGATCATGATCTCGCATTTTTTGCCGCTGCCAATAGGTTCTTATTCTTCTTAATGACTCCTTTATTTGGTTTGATGCGTGCTTTACAACCTGTCACCGGAATCAATTTTGGAGCCAAACGGTTTGACAGAGTGAAAAATAGCTTCACAGTATTTAGCAAAACAGGATTGCTCATTGTTGCACCATTCTGGCTGGCTTTTACCATCTTTCCTGAAGCAAGTATGAGCCTGATGCTCCCAGATATGATTTTCACCAATCAAGATATTTTGAATATTAGAATTTACATGTTGGTTCTTCCCATGTTGCCATTTGTTTTTATGGCCTTGACTTTTTTCCCTGCCATCAACGAGGAAAAATATGCCAGCATCATTGGCTTGGCAAGACAGCTTATTTTTTATGTGCCGGTTATGATTTTCCTACCTAAATACTTTGGCATCGAATGGGTATACTATGGATCTACTCTAATTGATTTGGTAGTAACACTTTGGATATTAGTGATCGTAAGAACTTTATTTAAAAAATTAAATACAGAAATACCACCGACTGAAAATAGATAAAAATATGTTCCTTATCCGATAGCCTGCGTTAGTAATGTAGTGGTTCCTTGATTAGTACAAAACTTACAATAGACCAAGCATCTCGATGAAATCAAAAATTGTCAAAATATTACTTTACAGCACCCTAGCTGTTTCACTCTTCCTCATAGGCTTAATTTTAATTCCAAGAAAATACAATGTTTCGCAATTCGAAAAAAGGTCAGATACGCAGTATTGGGAATTACATACAGGATCAACGATTGGTTACCAAAGACTGATAGGTGATTCGACAACCAACACTACTCCCATCATCTATTTACACGGCGGACCAGGAGGCAGAATAACCAATGAAACCATTGAACTCTTAAAGCCACTCAATCATGATATTTATCTATATGATCAAATTGGAAGTGGGCATTCTGAACGATTAAAAGACATCACAGAATATACTGTTGATCGACATACCAAAGACTTGGAAGCCATCATTGAGGTGATTCAAACCCCCAAAGTTATATTAATGGGGCAATCTTGGGGAGCGCTATTGGCTATGGAATATGTAGCAAAGCATCCTGACAAAGTAGAAAAACTAATTTTTACCGGACCTGGTCCCATCTTACCTTTCAAAACAGAATTGACCAAAATAGAATCGCCGGATAGTCTCAATTTAAAAAGTCCTCAATACAGTAACGCACAAGGCAATCAAGCCGCTTATAACCTTAGAACTAAATTCCTTTTTTATGGTGCAGCCTTATTTGGTAAAAAAATGTCCACCGATAAAGAAGCGGATAATTTTTTTACCTACTTAAACACCCAACTAAATAAATCAACCAAATGTGATCCGGCAGATGCAAAACCATCAAACGGCGGTGGCGGATATTATGTACATGTAATGACGGTTAGAAGTTTTCAGGAAGTAAAAGATAAACGAGCACAAGTTGATGGCTTAGAAATACCTACCTTAATCATCAAAGGCCAATGTGACAATCAGAAATGGGGATTTACTCAGGAATATTTAAAATTATTACCAAATTCAAAACTGGAAATAATAGAAGGTGCTGGTCACATCATAGGAAAAGAACATCAGGAAGAATATCTTCAAGTTGTAAACGCGTTTTTGAAAAACAAAACTTATGTTAAGGAAAGCTATTATTAAAGAAAAGATTAGTATTTATGAATATTTGGTAGAAGACCTTTTCAACCAGGAGCTACTCACTATGAGACTTTCAGGAAAGCAGGTAATGAATTACACCCAATTAGAACTAGGAAAGGAAATCTACTTAAACCCTATTCCACATGAATCTGAGGTTTATCGTTTGATAACTACTACAGATATGAAAATGGACGATACCAATACTTTGTATACCCAAAAAATTGAATTAGATAAAAAGCAAAAAGAACTGGAATGAAAAACACTTATTTAGTGATCCTATTTTTACTAGTATTCAGTTGCTCAACTACTCAAAACGTACTCCAACCAACTAAGTCCAAGCAAAAACAACTTCAAAATCATGAATTCATTACCGGACAATGGGTGGAAACTGCTTCTTTTAATCGACTGAAAAAAAGAGATATCTTACCACCGCATCCCTTCGAAAGGTTATCCGCAGATTATTACACCTGTATCCAGGATGGTAAGCCTTACTTCACCAATGTCATGACTTTTTTCTGCGATATGGAAGAAGACAGTAAGAAGTATAAATGCCAAGACGAGTATTCAAAGTATCAATTTGAATTCAATAGTACGGAAGAAGATACCACCTTGATTATTACGAGTCAATTTCAAGAGAATGAGCCCATTATTCAATATTTATCCAAAGCCCCAAGAGCTAAATCTTGTGACTTTGAAGTCACTCCCGGTGTGAACTTAAGAAGCGGAATACAAGAGAGTTATAATTTCTTCTACTTCGAAGGAAAATACCAAGTAAAAGATGTCAACAAAGACGAAGAGTTAATGGTAGAAATATCATCCGATTTTAAAATATCTGGCTTCACTGGAATTAATACTTACAAGCTCAATACTTTTGGAACCCATCTGATGCTGGAACTGTATGAAGATCCGGGTAAAGTGGTTCCATACAGATGGAAAAATGTGCAATACTATGTTTTAATTGCTCAGGAAAACGGATTTGACCTCCATAAAACCAATCACAAGCAAGGGCAGTCCACTTCAGAACGCAGGTATAAAGTGCTGGATTTGGTTTATGAGTTTAGAAGAATGTAATTGAAGTAATAGTGAAAGAAGATGCAGCTGGTGCAAAGATCAATTCAGTATCTCCTGACAAATAGTCCCTAAACGATTTATTGAAATGATGCAGGCGGGTACATTTCAACAAATACAACGAGTAATAGCAGCTATTATGGAGATGAATAAGTTGATTGTGCAAGATTTTGAAAAGGCGTTTAATGCAAATGCGAATTTAGCTAAAGAATAAATTTTCACAGCATATAAGCTTGTTTTATACTAGTAAGTGGTGTGACAAAATAAGTAGTGCTTTTGATCGAGCAGATTGTTAATGCTGATCCAGACGAACCCAGAAGGTGATCCATATCAACTCTCCTGCCCGACATGCAATTTAGACAGGCGGGGGACTCAACGCAGAGCAGTTTAAAAAGACGCCATCACAAAGTGTAAGTTTTTTTCTCATACCGCTTATATTGAATATTAAAAATATAAGGGATAACTTACGTTTTTATTCTTTCTCAATAGATTCTTCAACATTTTCTAATGGCATCATTAAGCGATATAAAAATTGATTTGATAAAATTAATTACAGGTATAACTGACCATCAGAAGCTAAAGTCAATTTATACTGTGTTAATCTCTGAAATAGACTCAAAAAAAGAAGAAAGCCCAGAAGATAAATTCAATTTAGGGCAAGTTGAAATCCGCAAAGAAGTCTCAAAAAATCAAATTTTTAAAGAACAGGGGAACAAATCGATAACCTTCAATGAGATACAAAAAATCATGACAGATGAACCCTGGGATCATTCCGTTGACGACCTCTTAGAAACATTAGATTAATCCTTTTCAAGACATTATCATGGATTATTTAATTGACTCGAATATCATTCTCATATACAGTCGAAATGATGAAATAGCTAAAAAGATTGAATCTAAGTAATGGTCAAAGAATAACTTATCGATTTGGATCTGTCATTTCAACTTTTAGTTTCGTTATTTTTCTCAGCAATAGCTAGGCTATTCCTTCAAAAAATGCCTTACTATAAGTCAAAATAACTAGCTCTAAATCGGATACT
>JBCBCD010000445.1:0-5996 GCA_038530915.1 Bacteroidota bacterium | reverse complement strand
AGTGAAGCTGATAGATCAATCGAAAAGAGCGCTTTCATGGGGTGGCAGCTCAGGCGGCACAATCATCATTCTACTAATACGCTTCGTACAGTTCCGATTGTATTTCATCTAATTGAAGACATACCCAACTATACCGATGATGATATAAAGGCAGCAGTAGCTTCTCTTAACAATGCATTTTCTCATTCAAATCGCTATGTAGGTGGACAAGATTATGGAGATGATACGATAGGTGTAGATACGCGTATTGAATTTTGTCTGCCTAGTCGAGCACCTGATGGTGGTCGCACCAATGGCATTGTCAGGTGGACTTCAGACTACCATCAGATGGACAAAGATCTAGAAGATGCCAAATTGAAAACGATGGGCCAATGGGATCCACGGTATTATCTCAATGTTTGGGTAGTAAATACCATTGAGAATGAATCCTCCGCTACCTATACGGGGAGGACCTGGTGGACGAGGAAAAAAATCTCAGGTTACGCTTCGCTACCAGGCGCTGTAATTGGGGTAGATGCTAGTCGAGATGGGGTAGTAGTAAGTGGCATTGGCCCGGGACTTTTAGCACATGAAGTAGGACACTACCTCAATTTGTTGCACACTTTTGCAGGGGGCTGTAAAAATGATGATTGTTTGGCAGACGGAGATATGGTTTGTGACACTCCTCCTCTTAGTGAGGAGAGTTCAGGTTGTAATATGGGGCAAAACACATGCAATACAGATACACTTTCCAATTATAGCAATGGTAGTTTTAGGACAGATGTAAACGATATGGTAACCAACTTTATGGATTATAGCTCTTGCCCTCGTGATTTCACCCAAGGGCAAGCAGATCGGATGCATTTTGCTCTGGATAATTATCGGATTGATTTGGCTCCATTAGCTCCTAATGTAAATGAAGCATGTATTGCACCTTGCAACGATAGTATAAACGTCAGCTTTACAATCAGTGATCGCTACTTTGCTACTGATACCCCCATTACTTTTGATGCTTCTGCAACGGGCATTGATACTTATGAGTGGTATGTTGAACGACTAGGTGGTACGGGTTTTGATTATACTATCACTTGGCAGAAAGGGTATACACCTTCTTCATTAGTAGAAGGTACAGGCCCTCAGCTTACAACTAGTTTTACAGATCCAGGAAAATACCGAATCTATCTAAAAGCATGGAATAGTGCTAATCCTGATTGCTTTGCTTCTTATTCAAGGGTTTTAAGGGTGACTTGTGGTGGGGTGGATGCTCGTTTCTATCCTGATGTTAGACTAATCGCTTCTAAGCGAGATGCAGATAAAATGTTAGATGGTGTTTATTTTACCAATCTATCCGTAAATGCAACCAACTACGAGTGGACCGTTTCACATAGCCCTTACGATGGTCAGCTACCTGCGCTTGATACCTTCAATAGTGTGGAAGTAGATTTAGATCACACTTTCCTTGAGCCCGGAGATTTTGGGATCACCCTCTACGCAAGTGATGGAGTATGTGCTGATACCATTGGACCTTTTACTTTACCAGTGCTGGATCCAACCATAGATGCAAAACTAAAAATAAACCGAGTAGATTGTTATAAAGAAGACAGTCTACGGATAGCCTTTGAATTAAACAATACAGGTTTTGATACCATGCGCGTGGGCTTTCCTATTTCATTTTATGATGAGGATCCATTAGGTGCATCACCAATTCCGAATAAATTAGGAACCTTTTACACAGATAAACTGGTCTATGGCATGGACCGAGGGGAGAGCTTCGTTTTTATTGTTCCGGCAAGTAAATATAAATTAGATAAAATTTGGGGTGTAGTTAATGATACGGGTGTTGTCAATTTTCCATTGATCTGGCCAATGGCTGATGGTAATGTAATGTCTGTTAACTCAGAGTTTCCTCCTAGCGGCTATAATGAAATTGCATATAATGACAAAAACGTGGTTAGGAAAGTGGACTATCAATTTAGGATCAATCTAAGCTTAGATGGCACTCTCGAATGTACTGCGCAGGAAGCCACATTGATTGCAGATTATGAAAATACCAGACAGCTTACGGACATTAGCTGGATACCGGATGCTTCAGTATCCTGTTCTGATTGCTTAGAAACAGTTGTTCAACTACCAAATAATGATACAACTTACCAAGATGTGATACTCACCTCTGAGTATTTTTGCAAAGATACTGCTTCTATCCTTTTACCAGAGGTTGGTACGCTTGTTGGTCGACCTGCAATTTCCACCATACCTGATTTGTGTCCAGGGGAATCCCCTCTCGATTTAAGTAGTTTTGTAAGTGGTAACAACTTAACTTGGTACTCAGGCGCCAATTCAAATGATGGTACAAGTACTATACCTGCTATGAATACAAGCACTTCGGGGACATATAACATCTTTGTTTCTCAGACGATTGATAATTGTGAGGGACCCAGACAGGAACTAAGTTATACAATTAGACCCGCTCCGGCAGCACCTAACATTATCGATGATCTGATTCTTTGTCTAGGTTCAACTGCTCCTAATTTAATCAGCCTCGTTTCAGGAAATAATATCCAATGGTATGGTGTTGAACGTGGAGGAACCGCCTTAGGAGCTCCTCCGAGTGTCAATACAAATATTGCAGGGCAAACGAATATTTGGGTGACTCAATCATCAAATGGGTGTGAAAGTCCACGCACTGCCCTCTTAATTGATGTCAGAGATTTATCACCTATCCCTCAAATCAGCAATGTTCCTGTTTTATGTCCTGGAACGCCTGCACCAGATTTGACTGCATTGGTTTCTGGAACAAATTTATTATGGTATGATCAGGAAAATGGAGGTTCAGGAGCTCCTTTGCCTCCTTCTACAAGCACTCAAAATGCTGGTACATTTACCCATTGGGTGAGCCAAACGGTAAATACATGTGAAAGCCCCAGATTAGCAGTGACTTATGAAGTTTTAGAGGCTACACCTGTACCACAAATAGCTGCTGTACCTGCTATTTGTGCAGGTGAAAATGCACCGGATTTAAGTGCTTCAGTCAGAGCCAACAATTTATTATGGTATGCAGCCGCAACAGGTGACCAAGGGAGCAGTACTATTCCAACAGTAAGCACACAGATTGCTGGAAATTACCAGTTTTGGGTCAGCCAAGTTGTTGATGGTTGTGAAAGTGATCGTGCTCAATTAGAGTTTGAGATTAAACCTCTACCTGAGCTACCTACTTTACTGGGCGATCCCCGATTTTGCAAAAATAGTGAGGCACCAGAATTGAATAATTTTATATCAGGAAATAATCTAAGTTGGTACAATACGCTTGCCGATACAATAGGTATAAACAGCCCTCCTAACATTGCTACTACACAACTTGGAATCAACAGCTATTGGGTTAGTCAAACGGTTAATGGATGTGAGGGTGCTCGTACTGAGTTGATATATGAAATTATTGACTTACCAGCCAGTCCGCAAGTTGATGAAATCGATAAAATCTGCAAGGGTGCTATTGGTCCAGACTTAGAAAATTACGTTACAGGGGTAAATTTACTTTGGTATCAGAACGCGGAAGGTAATGCTGGTAGCCTGGATATCCCAGCTGTAAATACTCAAAATGTTGGAACATTCAGCCTTTGGGTAAGCCAATCTGACGCTAATTGTGTGAGTCCCAGGGCACAACTCAGCTATGAAGTACTTGCTCTTCCGGGAGCTCCGGCTGTTCTTCCAATTCGTGACCTTTGTGAAGGAGATGACCCAATTGACTTGAGCACAAAGGTTGCAGGAGAACGCATACAATGGTATGAACAATCTAGTGATTCTATCGGACAACCCAATGTTCCTCTAATGAGTACTGAAAGTGCAGGTGAATATAACTGGTGGGTAAGTCAATCTGATGAATTTTGTGAAAGTGATAAGACCATGCTTCGTTATCGAATTAAAGAGACTCCAGAAGCGCCTCTTCTTCTTGGGGATCCTAATATTTGCAAAGGTGATCTAGCTCCGGATTTGTCAAGCTTAACAGATGGTATCAATGTAAGATGGTATGCAGATGTGACTAGTTCGAATGCTAGTATTATCCCACCGGAGGTAAATACAGATTCTACTGGCACTTATTCTTTCTGGCGAAGTCAAACACTGGAGGGTTGTGAAGGTCCAAGAAGTGAACTCGTTCTTAAAGTTATTGGCATAGAGGTGATTCCTTTGGGACCCTACTTACTGCCAGAAGGTAGTGTAGAACAGATCGAAGCAGAGGTGTTCATTGATCCAGATGGAGAGCCTTTTCAAATTAGTTGGTTGGATCCTGACAATGTACTCCTTTCTGGAAATACACAAATCCTTGAGATTGCTCCTGAGGAAGATGGTCTTTACACCATTTTGGTAGAATCAGGCAACTGTAAGGTAAGTGGAGAGGTAGCTGTAGAAATATTGTATGAATTAGATATGACTAAAGTTTTTTCTCCCAATGCAGATGGGGCAAATGACTTTTGGTACATCGGAGATATTGATCAGTTTCCAGATGCACGAGTACGTGTATTTAATCGTTGGGGAGACCTTATTTATCAAGCCCAACCTTATTTAAATGATTGGGATGGAAGCGATATGCAAGGCAGAAAGTTACCTATGGCGACTTACTATTATGTAATTGACTTAAATGACAATAATCGCAAACCAGTCACGGGAAGTATTACCATCAGATTTTAAATTATGCTCATGTCTAACTATCTAAAAATGAAATACACCGTAGGAGTTGTTGCCCTGATGTTTATGATTTTACCTTTAATGGGACAACAATTAGAGCAATACACTCAATTTTCGATCAATCCATTCTTAATTAACCCTGCCATTGCCGGAACAGAAGACTTTCTACATCTGCAAGCAGGTTACAGAAGCCAATGGTCTGGTTTTGAAGGGGCGCCACGTACTGGCTATCTAGCGGTGCACTCTGCCTTGAATAACAGACAGTTAAGTGCGGCGAGTAGGAGAAGAGAACAAATTAGTAGAATAGCTTTAGGCTTAGTTTTAGTGAATGATCAAACCGGCCCCTTAGAGCAAATTAGTGGTATGGGAACCTTCGCTTATAATTTTGCCTTAAACCGTCAGGGATTGAGGATGTCTTTTGGACTAAGTGCAGGCTTAAAGCAGTTCTCTTATAATCCTGATGGCTATACTGACAATCTACTAGACCTTGATGATCCCGTTTTATTGACATCAGAAAACTTTCAGATGCTACAATTGGCTGCTGGTTTTTGGTTATACAATGATCAATTCTTTTTGGGCGGGGCCTCTTTCCAATTGGTTAATTCATTAGTGGCTGGAACCAATCGGCCAACAGTGGGTTTTACAGAGCAATTATTTCCTCGGCATTATTATTTAATGTGGGGGCTCAGGTTGAATTTAGGAAATGAAGCCTATCTCGTTCCGGCAGTTTTACTAAAAACACTTACCAATGCAGCAATTTCATTTGATGTCACGAACAAATTAATTTTTGCAGATCAGTTTTGGTTGGGAGCCAACTATCGAAAAGAAGATTCTTTTGGCCTTTTTGGGGGGCTATTAATCAAAGGCAGATTAGAATTGAGTCTGAGTTATGATTTTGTGATGTCTCCTATACGGAATGCTGCGGCAAGAAGTAGTGAAATTCATCTGGGGTATCGATTTTTTACACAGAATAATATTAATTGTCCAGATCGATTTTGGTAGGAAAATGATTCTTTTTAGTACAGGTTGACCGATTAAAACCTGAGTAGCTTTTATTTCTTACTGACAGAATGATTGTTTTACTTCTTGGGAAAAGAGTAAAGCTTTTAATTTAAAGCGTTTGATAAGAATAATTTAGTTTTCAAAAGAACTATAAATAGTTTTTATGATTGTTATTAGATCATTTAATAGCTATAATGGAACATTGATATGGTATTTATTTGTTATTTTAATGAAAACATGAAATTGAGAGTTTTACTTTAATAAATACCCTAACTATGAGAAATCAAATTGTGCTTACATTCTTGTTGATGTTGATGTTTTCTTTGAGTGCTCAC
>JBCBCD010000444.1:0-5997 GCA_038530915.1 Bacteroidota bacterium | reverse complement strand
CCCAGGACTTTGCATTCCGTGATTGCTATAATGGGGAAAATGCCAATAGATAGGCCCTCGGTCTTGTGTTTCACCTTGCAGAAGCGAAGAAAGATCAATGCCTTCCTTATCACTGCTGACTTTTTCAGGGGTACCCACCATATTCATAATGGTAGGAAACATGTCCACACTTGTTACCGGGACAGCGCATTCAATACTCTTTTTGCCTTTTCCTGGCCATTTTACGATAAGCGGAACACGTATTCCCCCCTCGTACATCCAACCCTTGGCTCCTCTCAGTGGAAGATTAGCCGTTGAATAGGCTACATCCTGTTTATCCTCCGCAATTGACCTGTTTCGATTCCAAAAATTAGCTGCGGCCATGCCCCCATTGTCAGAATAAAAGAAAATGATCGTATTTTCCTTCAGACCGACTTCCTCCAGCTTCTTCATAATACGACCTAAGCTTTCGTCCATGCTTTCCACCATTCCTGCAAATTCAACATTGTCTTGTTTCTGCTTGATCTTAACCAGGTGACCGGGAAGCACTTCATAAGGTTCGTATGCTTGAGTATTCATCAATTTTGCTAAACCTTCTTTTGATTGTTTATTGGAAGCATCCGGGTTTCCTTCCAGCAGGTAAGCGGGAGCATCATCTTTATCCATGCTTTTCAGTTTTTCTGAATATTTTTCTACCAGGTCTTTCCTACCTTGTATGGGGTCATGCACAGCAAAGTGTGACAAGTAAAGGAAGAACGGATTTTCTTTGTTGGACTCAATGTATTTGACTGCCTCATCCGTAAGCCGATCCGTTAAATAGCTTCCATCCTCACTATCTTCCAAGCCTTCCATTTCAAATGGAGTAAAATATCCTTTCTTTGGCCAACCTTTCGCCCAAGTAGTAGGAATTCGCATGTCAAATCCATGTGCCTGTGGGGTTGACGGGTCCTCACCAAGGTGCCATTTACCAATGATTGCTGTTTTGTAGCCTTGCTCCTTCAAAGCCTCAGCAATGGTTACCTCTTCATAGGGTAAATGTGGGTTAATATCGACATTGAGGTGTTTTTGAAATGGATGTTCAGGTCGTCCAGGCAGGTAATCGGTCAAATTGATGGTAGCAGGATATTTTCCGGTTAAAATACTTGCCCTTGTCGGAGAGCAAACATGACAAGCTGCATAAGCATCCGTAAACTTTACCCCTTCGTTAGCCAATGCATCGATGTTGGGGGTCTCGTAAAATGAACTTCCATAACATCCCACATCGGTCCATCCCAAGTCATCAACAAGGAAGAAAACAATATTTGGTTTTTTATCTTGCTGGGTGTGCTCCTGCTGTATTTTGTGATTCAAAAGGCTATCTCCATCAAAAAATGAAAGTATTGACACTAAAAGGATGGTATTGATAAATTTCATTTCTTTTTATATTGAAATTTGCAATGCATTAATTGGTTGGATCTATTAAAACATATTCCTTCATGGTCATATAAAAATCTTCCATGATCTCTTTCGTTTTGAAATGTTCCCAGATGGTAAGCTTTCTAGTATTCTCAGGTCGCTCTATCCACTTACCTTCCTGAAGTTTTGGACTCGGGATTTCCGACGATTCGGCCCAAGACGGGTTTTTCAGAATGGCTACTGCAGCCATGTCAAAGAGGGATCTGGCGGGAGGGTTTCCGTAGTGATGAATGTTATTAAACAGACTTACAGAGTAATCTCCAAAATTTGTAAAGGAATTTCCATGCCTTCCAATCACTGGTTTAGCAATGTTAGGTCCCAAGCCAGGCATGGTTTCTCGTATGTCGGAAAGATATGCTTTAACTGCACTTGTGCCGGAAGGTTTACCATAACGCACCATGACCATCTCAAAATCAACATCGAAATCCAGCAAGTATTGCAATGCTGATAGATCATCTTTCTGATTGTACTCTCCCGGTTCAGGATAATTGGAACCCAGCCAGACAATCCGAACTTTAGAAGCGATGGTGGGATCTTTTAAAAGGGCTAGTGCAATGTTGGTGAGTTTACCAACAGGTAACAACACCAGCTTTTGATCCGACGGTACTTTTGCCTTAGCTATGATGAAATTGACTGCTTCTACTCCGTCAAAATCTGGTTGATTAATTGAAGATTTTATCTCGTTGAATGATCCTTCTGCTCCTTTATAAATGGCCACTTTGTTTTCAAGGCCACATAGCGTGACCACTCTTTTGGCTTCTGCAAAGTGCTGATCAATGTCACCTCCATTTTTCGTTTTATTGACAGTAATACCTTCAACATCAAAATGATTGCCACTAAAAAGCAGGTACGCAATAGCATGCTGATCGTCTAATTCATTGTTAGCATCTGTATCAAGAATAACTCTAGTTTTGGAAGTCATTTGTGCGTTTGCGTAAGCACAATTTAAATGAAGAAATAAGGCACAGACAATTAATCTCAAAAAGAAAGACTTCCCTTTTTTAACTGTTTGAATTTGTTTTTTTAGCATAATAATCAGCTTGATAAAAATTTTATTGACCTGCGTAGATGATACTAATGATTCCAGCCAGGAATAGCACAAACATTAGCCCAAGAATCAAATTGACACTTTTGGATCCACCCTTGAATTCTTTCCAGATAAAAACACCCCAAAGCGCCGCTACCAGTGTAGCTCCCTGACCAAGGCCATAAGAAATGGCAGCACCAGCTTTGCCTGCGGCAATCAGGTTGAGTGAGTTCCCAATCCCCCAAATAATCCCTCCTAAGACACCGACCAGGTGTATACTGAACTTGCCTTTGAAATAGGCCTTATAGTTTGTAGGCTCACCACTTATTGGCTTCTTCATCAGGATAGAATTGAAAATGAAATTACTGATAAATACCCCCAATGAAAAAATAACGACTGCTGTGTAAGGTGTCATCTTACCTACTGCCGGATTGACAAAGTCACTCAAATCCATGGATCTGGCCACAAATCGGTAAAAGAATGACATTAAAACGCCAGCCAGAATCGAGACTAAAATGCCTTTTGAGGATACTTTTTGCTCTCCACCTGAAGTTTTTCTGTAGGCAATTGCATTGAGTATGATGGCTATTGTAATCAGACCTACCCCCAAAAACAAGAAAAAAGGATCTCCTTTTTGCTCTCCAAGGTAATTGACAATCACTCCTAACACCAGGGCCAATCCAATGCCAATGGGAA
The DNA here is from genome assembly GCA_038530915.1 of Bacteroidota bacterium. GTDB lineage: Bacteria > Bacteroidota > Bacteroidia > Chitinophagales > Saprospiraceae > JANQPA01. The sequence continues at coordinate 2,840 of JBCBCD010000444.1, read as the reverse complement.
ACGCAACGGACATGCCAGCAATGGCAATGGCCGAAGACAACAAAATGTTGGCTGCATTGAAGATGATACCTCCAAGCAGAGCACTGCCTATATTTCCGATATCAGCTTGAGACAGATCCTGAAGGAATGGACGCCCGCCCCCACCAAAACTGCCGAGGGTGAACGCAAAAACCAGTGACAATAGAAGTACACCTACCACATAATCCCAGTAGAACAATTCATACCGCCAGGTCTTTCCAGCCAGTTTTTGGGTATTGGCCCAGGATCCCCAACATAACATGGTAATGAAACAGAATACAACCGCTAGAGAATAATTATTAACTATATACATGAAAATTGAATTGAATCACTAATTGAATGCAATAGTATACACCATCTATGATTTTTAAAAAACATTAAAAAGTTGTTACTATGTAAGGCTTATTATCATAGATAATTGCATCATGAAGTCGTAAAATTGACGGATCATCATCAGGACTGAGTACCTTAATCATTACTTCGTGCCTCCCTTTTGGTAGTTGATACTTGAAAAAAGGAGTAAAGCGACGCTGATTAAATTCGATAGGCAGTTTGATTTTTTCAACCAATGCACCGTCAATATACATTTCTGTTTCAAAAGTAGGTAACTTTTCATCGCTGATCGGGCTATTTGCCGGACCAGGAATAGCAAAACCGATTCCTTCAAATGTAAATGAGATCTCATTATTGCCTCTTTCAAGAGCTACTTTCCCTGCCGGATGATGCCCTTCAAAGGCTATTTCGAGTGGGATCGTCTTTGGTTCTTGTACTTCAATGGTAATTTGATCGCCTTCAATTTTTCCACCATTGCGTTTGATCATTTCCTCCGCATGCCTATAGGACATTTCATAGGCTTGATTCAAGGAAATATCTGTTCCAAAAAAAGCTAGATCTTCTACTTGATCCAATCCTTGTTTCCAAAAATCAGGAATTTCGTCATATCCAACAATAGCTGCAAGAATACCACCTGCAGTTGCCGGGTTGCAATCCGCATCATCCCCCCCTCGGGTGGAAATTTCAAAAGTCTTTGTAAAGTCACCTTCTCCATGCAATAGTCCCATCACCACCCAGGCAGCATTAATCTTTGCGTCGATGTTAAACGGTCGATAGACGCCTAACGGAGAACCAATGTCTTCACTCCATTTCTGATTTACTTTCCACCACGTAGCTTTCCAATTATCAGGATCTTCGTCATACCATTTTATCACATCATTAATACATTGTGCAAACTTACTTTCTGAGGGTATGACACTTATCGCTTGCCTGGTAATTGAAGGAATATCGCCAAGATCATCTGATATTAAAGCAAGCGAATACAAACTCGCAACAAATACCCCCCCATAGTAACCGTCTCCATAATTCATGATATGTCCAACCTTATCACAGACTTCAACAGCAGAATTGATCATACCTGGATTCATCAATCCAGCGAAATCTGCTTCTATTTGAAAATCTATGTCATCGGCGCAAGGATTATTTAACCAATGACCTGATTCGGGAGGCGTAAGCCCATTCAAGATATTGTAACGTGCTGTTTGATTGGCAAACCACAACTTATATTCTGCATTGGCAAAAGAATTTGCGAAGGATTGTGCAGGTGCATCAATCCCCTCCTCTTCGATAACGTTCATGAAAGAGATGTCCATGTAAATGTCATCATACGTACCAGGGTCATCTCTATAGGTGACTAACAGCATAGAATCATGCCAATCTAGTTTTTGATAATCCTGGATGTAAGTAGAGTTGTATTGAAACTCTACTGGTGCACCAAAGGTAACTCCTATAGTTTGTGCAGCCCATGCTCCTTTGATCTTGTCTTTCAAGCGTTCTTTGGAAATTACTTTTGATCCCACATCTACCGAGGATGTTGATGATATAGTAGGGGCCTTTTGCGAACAAGAGGTTAGAAGCAGTACTAGAATAACATTGAATAATATATAGATGGATCTCATACTATGATTTAATTTAGGTATGTTCGACATGTTGCTCTTGTTCATATGTTTGTAGAAATTTATGAACTTCATCTGCTGTTGGTATAGATGGTTGTGCACCCATCTTTGTTACGGTAATGGCCGAAGCTGCACTAGCAAATCTAACAGCATCCTTCAAGCCATTTCCTTTGGAAATTTTAGTAACCAATGCACCACAAAATGTATCTCCTGCGGCGGTTGTATCCACTGCATCTACTTGAAATGCAGGCATATAAAAAGATTCTTCCTCGTTTTTACAATAACAACCTTCTTTACCCAACGTAAGTACAACTGATGTTGCTCCCATGGCTATCAGCCTATTGACAACGGCCTCCTTACCAGCTATTTCAATCTCTACTCCGGTAATGGTTTCAGCCTCCGTTTCATTGACAATCAGTACATCAACCGCTTTGATCAATTCATCGTCAAGCTGCCTGGCAGGTGCCACATTTAAGAAAAGCTGAATACCTTGCTCTTGGCAAATAGCACTAACCTCTTTTACTGTTTCATAGGGTATCTCCATTTGCATGAGCACTAAGCCAACTTTACTTATTTCTTCCTCTACTTGCCTTATGTAGTCCGGTTTAAGCAAATGATTAGCTCCTGGAGTCACCACAATGCAGTTTTCACCATTCTCATCTACCAAAATCATCGCGGTGCCTGAGGAGGCACCACTTTCAATATGTGAGTCGGATACATCCAGGTTTTCATTTTTGTAATATTCTAAGGTATTACGGCCATTAGGATCATCCCCTAAACAAGTAATAAATTGTACATCTCCACCCAACCTATGTGCTGCAATGGCCTGATTAGCCCCCTTACCTCCCATAGCTTCCATATAGGACAGCCCCT
>JBCBCD010000443.1:0-6007 GCA_038530915.1 Bacteroidota bacterium | reverse complement strand
AAATGTACTATAAAATTTGCGTGTTGTGGTCACCTCACTAGTGTGGTGACCACTACACTCTAATTTTATAATATCCTTATGCCTAATTGGCTTTAAAAAAATACAGAAAATGCCATTTTGGCATTTTATTTTAAAGCAAGACGCCATTTTGTCACTAAAATTCTCTTGGCACAAATTCTGATCTATGGGTAAACGTAATTTAGAAATAACAAAACCAAAAAATAATTACGATGACTTTGATGAGAATAAATCCAAATCGTTTCTACCCAACAACAAGTGTTATTGATCGTTTTTTCAATGATGAGTTTTTCAACAAACCTTTACGCAGAGTAGTTAAAAACGGCTTCGTACCTGCTGTTAATGTAAAAGAAGATAATGATAAATTCACAGTAGAATTAGCCGCTCCAGGTTTGAACAAAGAAGATTTTAAAGTAGAAGTAAAAGAAGATGTATTGAACATTTCTTTTGAAAACAAGACAGAGACAACGGAAGGTGGCGAAGATAAGAACTTTAAGTACAGAGAATTCAGCCGCCAAAGCTTCAAAAGAGCATTTCGCTTACCTGAAACGGTTGAAGCCGGTAATATAGAAGCACGTTACGAAAACGGGGTATTGTTCTTAGAAATTCCTAAGAAAGAAGAAGTAAAGCCTGAGCCAGCACGTTTGATCGAAGTGGCATAAGTAAAAAGGCTTTAAGGTTTGCAAGTGATTAGGTTGTAATTAGAAGAGGCTCAACTCCTTAACTGGAATTGAGCCTCTAAAATTGAAGGCTAAAAAATTACTATTTAATTGGCTTAACCGTTCTTTTCTCTTTGATTCTAGCTTTCTTACCTACACGATCACGCAAGTAATACAAACGAGCTCTACGAACTTTACCACGCTTCAAAAGCTTGATTTGAACGATGTTTGGAGAAGTAATAGGGAAAATACGCTCTACACCTACTCCGTTAGACATCTTTCTTACAGTGAAAGTTTTATTCAATCCTTCCCCTTTAATCTGTAATACATCACCACGGAAAGACTGTACACGTTCCTTGTCGCCCTCAATGATTTTATAATCGACTATCACGTTATCCCCGGGACGAAAGTCTGGAAAATCGTGCTTCATAGCCATTTGATCCTGGATATATTTAATCGCGTCCATTACTTTGAATATTTAGTACTCTTATGGTCTAAAAATAGTCGTGCAAAGGTATACTTTTTTCAGAATATCACAAAATGTGAACTTAAATTATCTAAGTATTTTATCTCAAGCCTCCCATTTTAATCGTCATCGGACTAAGGTGGCGAAAGTTTTTAGCTCAACTTTTTCTCCCCGCGGGTCAAAATAACTAACATATACCACATACACCCCATTGGGTGAAGAGAGTCCTGAATTGAGTTTTTTACCATTCCAGCCTTTCAGCGGGTCATCTGTTTCAAATACCATTTCTCCCCATCTGCTCCAAATAGTCATAGAAAAATCAGTGGCTCCATCCATCACTCCTACCCCTCTGTACACATCATTCTTTGAATCATCATTGGGTGTAAAGGCATTAGGCAGATAATATCTTACTTCAGGTCGGATATCTATGATTTGAGTAGTTGTATCCATACATCCATTGGGATGTGTCACTATTTGTGTCATCACATACATTCCCGTATCTCTATAGGTATGAGTGGGATTTCGTTCAAAGGACCTGGCTCCATCACCAAAATCATAAAACCAAGCACTAGATCGTTGTGATTCATCCGAAATATTGACTCTCTTAAGCAAACTATTGAGTTCTTTCGGGGAAAAATCAAAAGCTGCAACTGGTGATTCCTGCATTTGAATGAGGCTATTAAAGGTAGTATCCGTTTCACAACCAATCGGCGAAGTGATGGATACATTGACCGTAAAATCTCCTGGGTCAGTAAACGTATGTGTAGGACTTATATCGCCACTACTGCCTCCATCACCAAAGTCCCAATCTATTCCGTAAGTACTATCTATTGGAAAAGAAAGGTTATCAAAAAAGATATCTGCAGGAGTACAGCCCGTAAAAGCACTGGGTGCAATTACAATTAATGCTGGGACCGGAAAATAGGAAACACTCAGAGTAGTGTCTTTACTACATTGATTGTTATCTGTTACCGTAAGCGTTACCGGTATATCACCAGGATCTCTATAAGTATGCAATGGATTTTTATCTACGGATGACCGTCCATCCCCAAATTGCCAACTCCAATCCGTAATCCTATCTGCCCCTGTAAATGAGAGATCGGTGAAAGCCACCTCCCCAGCCTTACAGGTATCGTATTCAAATTCAAAATCTGCTGTTATGGAAGGAAACAACTGCACCAATATATTAGCGGTGTCTCCACAGTCTGTATCGGGATTTAAAATCAATTGCCCTTCATAGGTCCCTACCCCCGGAAAAGTTACCGTGGGTTCCCATTCACTGTATGTTTGCTCTCGTCCATCAATATCAAAACGCCACTCAAAAAAGTCGATGAAAGGTCTTTGAAAACTTTCATTCTCAAAAGTAATGGAAAAGTCTCCACAAGAGTTAATTAGAAATTCCTGGTCACTTATGACCGCATCTTCTTTAATGTCTGCAATTACAGTAGGGTCACAGGAAGCTACATTGAACTGAAAATCTCGAAAAACTGTACTCAGCAAGACTCCATCTCGAAATTCTTTCACACAGACCCCGACCACAAATTGACCAGATATATTAGGTGTCCCGGTAATGATCCCAGTATTAGGGTTGATGGCAACGACCGGATCACCCCCCATAGGCCGACTGACTGTATACGTCGGTGCTACAAATGATACACTATTATATGGTGGAGGACAAGCAGGCTGTGGATAAGCTCCAATACAAGTTGGATAAGTTGCATTATCAAGACCAGGGCCACCTCCTTTAATGGGTGGACAAAATTCATATACCAATTGATCTCCATCCTTATCAGTTGCAGAGTGATCAAAAACCAAGGGTGCACCAGCACAAACTACGGTAGGAGGAAACTGATTAAACACAGGACTACTATTACAAGAATCCATCGATGTAGGCGTAATCTCTATTGAGTAAGTAGATCCGACATCATCCGGAGTTACTATATTGGAGATGGTCACATTACGGCAGCAACGCTGGTAGGAGATAAAATAACTTTTGCCATTGTTGGGTAGGTTAACCCCATAATCGCTCAGTCTAAATACATACAAGCCTTCTTCCACACATATATTTGGTGGAATCAAACAAGGATAATCCGGCGCTTCCACAAAGCCTCTTTGATCAAGAGGTACTTGCAACCTATAGGTAAAACTATTTTGTCCCAACCTAGCACACTCAGCCGTGTTTTCGCATTCATAAATACCTATATCTGCAATGCCGTCCAAGTCCGCACAATCAGTACAATTACAATCTCTATATACACGCATAGTAATGATATAGTCTCCATTACCCAGACACTCATAAGTCATCTCTCCACCGATGATGTGTCGAGCATTTAAAGAAGCTCCCCAAAACAATGAAAACAACAGCGCGATAAATATTGGTAAATGCTTTTTCCTCATAGTTAACAGTGTTATAAGTATCCCTTTATACAATAGCTTTCGCCTTTTTAAGTTTATGTATAGACTAATTTGTTAATGATGTGCTAAAATAATACACAATTAATAAATGGTACTAGTACTATTTAATGATTTCATTAAGATAAATATTGTTTGTTTGTTAGGAGCACTTTTGTCTTGGAATATCATCCTTAGCAATTCAATTGACAGATCGATGGTTTTTATATACCCAAAAGGAGTTCAATTCGTTTGGTAACCAAATTAAATTACTGGAATGATGCTCAAGATAATTGTTGACTAAAATTCTCATGAATGTGATGACGTATACCAATTCTAAATCTCAAATGATCGCCTTTGATGAAGCCGTAAAAGGAGTAGAGTGTATGAAATCAGGAGGGTTATGTCTGTTTCCCACAGATACTGTTTGGAGCATAGGCTGTCCTTTACAAGATGAATTATCACTCTATCAAATGATGAAATTGAAAGAGAATTCAAGTCCTTACTCTATAGAAATTCTCGTTGATTCAATTCAAATGCTTAAAGAACTAATTCCAAACCTCCATCCCAAATTGGAGACGCTTTTGGTCTACCATCAACATCCACTAAGTGTTGTTGTAGACAATAAGTGTCTTCCCTTGGGTATTCAAAATAGGTTTGGATTAAAAACAGTAGTGAGACTGGTGCATGACCCTTTTACAAGAGATATGCTTCAGTTACTACAAGCACCTGTAGCAAGTACATTTGCTACTCAGTTTGATCAAACTGTACCAACTTCCTTTGGCACAGTAAGTTCTGCTATACTTGAAAAAATGGATTTTGTTGTAAGATACAGACAAAAAGAAAGAAAGAGACACTTGCCTTCCGTTATGGTTCAGCTTTCTGAAAAAGCGGAGTTGGTATTTTTGAGAGAGTAATAACAACTGATCGCAAAGTGAGCAGTTGTTATTATTTTTATTTCAGGACAGTAAGAGGCTTTGGGTTTTTCAAAACTTCCAAAGCTTCTTTTATGACACTATCATTTTCATTCCATATCACATAGAAAGCTTCTTCATCAAACAGCAGCTTTGCAATTTCAGCTTTCATTAGCAAGTTTAATTTAGAAACATCTACATTCAGCTGGGATAAATCTAAAGGCAAATCCTGTTCTTCAGCATACTTAAGAAATTCTGGCCAAAGATTACCAGGTAGCCTGTATTTATTTTGGAAATCACTGATGTCTGGATATTCTTCCAATAATTTGCTGATTTGGCGCCCCATTTTTCTAAATACAAAGGATGGTAATTGTTGGCGAAGCATAATGAAGTTATCCTGGAAAATGGTGGTATCAGCAGGAACAAAGATATCAGGTATTATACCTCCACTTCCATACACTACTCTACCTTGCTGAGTGAAATATTCGGTAGAATCTTCCAGGCTTAGGTTATCTAAAGACAATAACTCTCCAGACTCATACCTGCTCATTAAGTCATTTTCATATTTACTCAGGTTTTGATAAGGCCTTTGTACTGACCTTCCACTTGGCGTATAATAATGAGCAATGGTCAAACGGACAGCGGAGCCATCTCTTAATCTAAATTGTTGTTGTACCAAACCTTTTCCAAAAGACCTTCTACCAATGATTATTCCCCTATCATAATCCTGAATGGTGCCTGCGACTATTTCACTTGCCGATGCAGATCCTTCATCTATTAGAACAGCAATATCCCCCAAATTGAAAAAGGCTCTACCATTCGTTTCGTATTCTTCTCGTTTAGAATGAGCCCCTTCTGTATAAACCAATACTTGGTTTTTATTGACAAACAACTGATTGAGTAATTTGGCAGCCTGCGGTAAGTATCCTCCCGGATTATGTCTGAGATCAATGACGAGATCTTCCATTTGATCTTCATCGACCATCTCTTCCAGTGCTTTCATAAATTCCTCGTAAGTGGTTGCACTGAAACGATTTAATTTCACATAACCTGTCTTTTCATTAATCATATAAGCTGCATCGATACTATGCATTGGAATTTCATCACGAGTGATGTCAAAATACCTAAGCTTTGGGCTATCATCTCTACGTATTCCTATTTTGACTTCCGTTCCTTTTTTTCCTCTCAATAAATCTTTTATCCCATCATACCCAATATTCACACCAGCAACCAAACTGTCTTCAACCATGACAATTTTATCTCCGGTTTGTATGCCTACAGCTTCGGAAGGTCCTCCTTTAACTGTGTTTACAATAACTATGGTATCATCCAAAATCATAAACTCTACTCCTATTCCATCAAAATTTCCTTCCAGTGGGTCATTTATAGCTTGAAATTGTTCGGCTGTAATGTAGCTTGAGTGAGGATCCAGTTGTTCCAATATGCTTTCGATGGCCTTATCTACCAATTCTTCTCTGTCTACTTCTTCTACATATTGAGCTTCAATGTACCTTAATAGCTCATCGATGCGACTTTGTCCATAAGATGCAGATGCGGCA
>JBCBCD010000442.1:0-6017 GCA_038530915.1 Bacteroidota bacterium | reverse complement strand
CCAACACTTCTTTCACCAACAATAGTATTTTCTTTGGCCCTTGTAAAACCACAGTGCAGAGTTGGAGCAATCACCAAATATTGATTGTCTCTTGCTTCTTGAGATACAGCATTCTCTCTTACATGATTGTAAAGCGCTAAGTTAGGTCCACTGGAAACATCATACCAGGATACAAACCAGAAAGATGGCTTATCGAAAGGCATATCATCGTGATACAATCCACCTTTGTACCAATCCGGATCATTCGGCTTGCGTTTTACCATTTTATCAAATACTCCTACCGGGCCATTTACATTTTTGATGATATCACTCACAGGTAGGTGAGCCAAACCTTCAGACCAATCTACTCTTTCTCTTTCAGGAGCCAAATCAAAATACCTTGATGCTCTGATCAATTGTTCTTGAGTAGCATCCGCCGGAAATTGTGGACGTACTTCATCATTTTGTACACCATACAACCAGGCGATGAATAACATTTGAGTAGCACCACCACGGTACCAGTTGCCTTGTTCATACCAGTCACCTATACGACCTACACCAGCACCAAAGCCCATTGGAATCATAGCAGCATGAGCCGGATGATCCAAAGAAGCAACAGCCATTTGCCATTCAGCAGTAGAAGAACAACCATAAGTGGCTATTTTCCCGTTGCACCAATCTTGCTTGGACATCCATTCCATTGCGTCATATCCATCTGTAAGTGGTGTTCCTAAGATGTCCCACTCACCTTGAGAAAAATAGCGACCACGTTCGTTCTGTACGACATAAGCATAGCCTCTTTTTACAGCATCCATTGCTCTTTGATAAGTACGAGTACGTTCTTCGCCATTACCCCAACTGTTGAAATTATATGGAGTTCTGGAAAAGATAATAGGTACTTTCTTATCCGTTTTGGGTCGGTAAATATCTGTACATAGTTTAACACCATCACGCATAGGCATCATTACCTTCTGATCGATGATAGCGATCTCTTCTAGTTGTTCGCGCACGGATTGCGCCTGTAGGCTTGTTGCACTAAATAACAAGCATAAGAATAAGGTTAATAGAGTATTGTTTTTCATACTAAGTGAAAGACTAGTGAATAATTTGGTTGAATCCTGAAATTAGGAAAAAAGAGAAGGAATCTTACTGTGAGTTTAATAAAATTTTCCGCTTTTCATGTCTCTTTGCATGTCTTCAGCTGACTTTAATACGCCATGCATGGCAATGTACACACCTGACTGCAATAAATTAACAGCTCCAAGGGTCATACCCAAATTGATTGGTGCATCAGAATTCTGAAAGCGCTCCGGTCGCATGGCTCCCGTCAATACAATCATTTTATCTGAAACGAATTCGGACAGATATTGCCCGGTTTCAATCATAGTATCTGTTCCATGAGTAATGATATAGGCATCTGCTTCTTTTTGACGAATCGTATCAAGCAATTTTTGGCGGTCTTCATCATTGATCTCCATGCTATCTTTCTGAAAGGGAACCAAAATATCATATGCAAAGGAAGGATTTAGTTTTTCTAATAAACGAACTATAGCGGGTTCTCCAAACTCAAAGGCCCATCCCTTGGTTGTATGTGGGTAATCTTTATCAATGGTACCACCCGTTGGCAGAAATAGGATTTTCATGATGTAAGTTTAAAAAATATTATTTTGATGGCCAATATAAATAAATCATTATATCCTCCATGTGACTCCATGAAGCTCCATGGTGAAAAAAAACAAAGCATGAGAAATCTCCTGTTCCTATTCCTACTTTTTAGTTTTGAATTAATCGCACAACCCACTACAGAAATGGCTCGTTGGCAAGAGCAAGCCCAGCGAGTAAGCATCATTAGAGATCAATGGGGCGTACCACATATTTCAGGTAAAACAGATGCAGATGCTGTATTTGGCTTAATGTATACCCAATGCGAAGATGATTTCAGAAGAGTAGAAGCTAATTATATCGATGCTATTGGAAGAATGGCGGAAGTAGAAGGGGCAGACTTACTTTGGCACGATTTGAGAGCAAGAATGTTCCTGGATTCAGTAAAAGCACAGCAGGTTTATAAAACTAGCCCTAAGTGGATGAAAAAGTTATGTGATGCCTTTGCTGATGGAGTAAATTATTACCTCTACATGAATCCTGAAGTAAAGCCCCGCTTGATTACTCGTTTTGAACCATGGATGCCTTTGATGTTTAGTGAAGGTAGTATAGGCGGAAATATCACAGTCATTTCAACAAGAGGAATCCGAGGCTTTTATGAGGGGTATGCAGTAGGCTATGAATACGAAGAAGTAGATCCACTCTCCATTGAACCTACAGGTTCTAATGGTTTTGCTATATCTCCATCCAAGTCAAAATCTGGTAATGCTCTCTTTTTAATCAATCCACACACTTCACACTATTTTAGGACTGAAGTACATATGATGAGTGAAGAAGGCCTAAATGCTTATGGAGCAGTTACATGGGGACAGTTTTTTATCTATCAGGGCTTCAATGAATATTGTGGTTGGATGCATACCTCTTCTTATGCAGATACAATAGATCGCTACCTGGAATCTATCGTAGAAAAAGATGGGAAAATGTATTATCAACATGGGGTTAACTTAAAACCTGTAGTAGAAGAAAAAGTGAGCTTACCATACAAGGAGGGTAATGAAATTAAAACCAGAGATTTCATCATTTACAAAACACACCATGGTCCAATTGTAGCCAAGCAAGACGATCAATGGATTGCTCTAAGTATGATGAATCGCCCACTAAAAGCTTTAATGCAATCTTATCTTCGCAATAAGGCGAAAGGGTATAAGGATTATGTGAAAGTGATGAAGATCAATGCCAACTCTTCCAACAATACCGTTTTTGCAGATTCTAAGGGAAATATCGCTTATTGGCATGGCAACTTTATACCTAAAAGAAATCCAGATTTTGATTGGTCGGGACTCATAGATGGAAAAGATCCTCGTACAGATTGGAATGGACTCCATACGGTCAAGCAAATTGTACAATCAGTAAATCCAGAAAGTGGTTGGGTACAGAACTGTAATGCTACTCCATTTACTGTCGCTGGTGAATCAAGCCCTAGAAAGACGGATTTTCCTACCTACATGGCTCCAGATCGAGAAAACTATCGCGGAATTAATGCAGTCAGGGTTTTATCCAAAAGGAATAGCTTCAACCTACAAGACCTAATGGATGCAGCTAATGATCCTTATTTGGCTTACTTTGACAATGCGATTCCTGCTTTGGTTAAAGACCTGGAAACAGAAGGAAACTCGATCTCGGATAGCAGAGTAAAAGAAGCGATTGGTATGTTGAAAAATTGGGATCAAGGCTATGGAGTAGAATCTGTAGAAACCTCAATAGGTATCTATTGGGCTGAAAAGATGGGGCAATTATCCAGAGGAAGAAGAACAGCAGACGATAGACAATTAATGACCGCTGATTGGATCTTGAAAAGAACGACTCCTAAAGAACGATTGGAACAAATGGCTGCTGCATTAGACCAACTAGAAAATGATTTTGGTAGCTGGAAAACAACATGGGGAGCAATCAATCGATTCCAACGCAATGATGGCGCTATACGTCAGAAATTTGATGATTCTAAACCTAGTATTCCAGTTGGATTCACTTCTTCCAGATATGGTTCATTGGCTTCTTATGGTGCAAGAAGGTATCCAGGTACAGTTAAGAGATATGGCACAGGCGGGAATAGTTTTGTAGCCGTGGTAGAATTTGGTGATAAAGTAGTAGCTAAATCAATTGTTTCTGGTGGACAAAGTAGTGATCCTAATTCACCTCACTTTATGGATCAGGCTGAGAAATTTTGTAAAGGAGAATTTAAGGATGTGAACTTTTATATGGAGGACATCAAAAAGAATAAAGAAAAAGAATATAGGCCAGGTAAAGAATAGGAAAAAAGAGGCTGGCGACGCCAGCCTCTTTTTTCCTATTCATACTTTTTCAAGTTTATATCGTGCTTATCAGCTAGCCCTTTCAAGGAATTTAAATAAAGATCAGCATACTGAGAATATCTGTAAATCAACCTGATGTTGTATTCGATAGAGGAATTATATTCATCAAGAGTAGAAAAACCAACAGAACTTCTAATAAAATTAGTAAAAGCATCATGAGTGGCGTTCACCTTTGCCAGCTGATGGACCAACTTGTCATCCAGGTGTTTTAAGCTACCTGATTGAAGAGCCAATTCGTAAGATGAATTCTGAATAAGAGGAGGGTTAATACCTTTCCAACCAGGAATATCTGATAAATAGTCAATTTTAATATCATTGGTATCCAGGTTTTCAATATTATCAATGATAGTAGTATAATACAGTTGAAGATACTCCAAATTAACTTGATTATCTCTCAGTTCTTGTAGGATGAAATTCAAAGAATTCTGCGCCTCTATTCTTTGTTTCCTATCATCATTACATTCTGTGACAATAAAACCAAGTACCACAGCAAACGTAATAGATATAAATTCAAATAGTATGCGACGATAATAAGTCGTATCTTTGCCCATCAAATTCTAAAATTTATATAACAAAACGAATTACAAAACTAAGTTATGGAAATCTATAAACAGTTTACATTTGATTCAGCACATTGGTTACCAAATGTTCCTGAAGGCCACAAGTGTAAAAATATGCATGGACATACTTACATTATAAGAATATATGTGGAAGGTGATTTGGATGAAAAATTGGGCTGGGTGATTGATTTTGCTGAAATAAAAGCCATCTGGAAGCCATTGGAAAAAATGCTGGATCACAAAGTGATCAATGATATTCCAGGCTTGGAAAATCCCAGTGCTGAAAATATTGCCATTTGGATATGGAGAAAGTTAAAGCCACAATTGCCAGGCCTGTCTCGAATAGAACTGAATGAAACCCCTACCTCAGGCGTAATTTACAGAGGTGAGTATGAGTAAAACATACCAACCCAAAAGATTAGCAGTCAAAGTAAAGCAAAAAGCAGAAAGGATGATTCGCAAGGAACATCCCTGGATTTTTGATGAAAGTATTACCAAACTCAGTCAAGAAGGTCAGGCTGGGGATTTGGCCATCATCTATGATCAAAAGAAGAATAAGTTTTTAGCCATAGGTCTGTATGATCCTCATTCGCCGATTAGAATAAAAATACTGCAATCAAAGAAACCTGCCACTATCAATGAAGAGTGGTTTGAAGAAAAAATAGCACAGGCAAAATCCAAAAGAGAACCACTATTTCAAACCGATACCAACAGTTATCGATTGATCTACGGTGAAAATGATGGTTTGCCGGGACTGGTAGCGGATGTGTATGATAAAGTATTGGTGCTAAAACTTTACAGCGCCATTTGGTTGCCTTATCTGGAAATTTTACATCCACTATTACAAAAAAGCTGTGCTTCGGATACAATTGTTCTAAGATTGAGCAGACAATTGCAACAACTTCTTGACTCAGATGAATTTTCTGACGGCCAAGTTTTAATAGGTGACTTAAAGGAAGAAGAAATTATTTTTAGAGAGCATGGGCTTCAGTTTTTAGCCAATGTCATACATGGCCATAAAACAGGCTATTTTTTAGACCATCGACACAATCGCAAGAGAGTAGGTGAATTAGCTGCTAATAAAACAGTATTGGATGTATTTGCTTATGCAGGAGGCTTTAGTGTACACGCTTTAGCTGGTGGAGCAAAGTCAGTAAGCAGTTTGGATATTAGTGGCCCGGCACTAGAAATAGCTAAGAAAAATGTGACTTTAAACGATTTAGATGCCTCGAAACATCAAATCATTAAAGGTGATGCTTTCAAAGTTATGGAAGATATGGCACGTAAGAATGTAAAGTTTGATCTTGTCATAGTTGATCCACCTTCCTTTGCCAAGAAAGACAGCGAAAAGATGACAGCCCTCCAAAAGTACCGTCGACTCACCCAATTGGCTCTGCAAATTTGCAACCCACAAGGTATTATTTTGATGGCATCCTGCTCTAGTCGTGTTACCGCAGAAGATTTTTTCAGTCTAAATAGGGAAGAAATGTCAAAAAGCAGAAAG
>JBCBCD010000441.1:2842-6032 GCA_038530915.1 Bacteroidota bacterium | reverse complement strand
ATTGATGATATTTCCATCACAAGTGGTGGAAGTGGAGGAGGAAACCCAACTCCTCCTACAGCTGATTTTACAGCTGATCGAGTAAGCATACAAGAGGGCGAAAGCATCAATTTTACAGACCTTTCTACGAATAATCCTACTTCCTGGAGTTGGACATTTAATGGAGGTAGTCCGAGTACCAGTAATCAACAAAACCCAAGTGTAAGTTATGCTACGGCTGGTACCTACACTGTCAGCTTAACGGTCACTAATGCAGATGGAAATGATACAGAGACAAAGACCAATTACATTACAGTAAGTACTACCCCACCACCTCCAAATGGGAATGGGTGTACTGGTGGCATAAACAGCTTCCCATATGCTGAGGGTTTTGAAAGTAATCTAGGTGGTTGGATACAAGCATCCAATGACGGTATAGATTGGATAAGGGATGCTAATGGTACTTCATCAAGTAGTACCGGACCAAATAGTGCGACTGAAGGCAACTTATATTTATATACAGAAGCTTCCAATGGCAATAGTAACTCTACAGCTATTCTTACTTCACCCTGTTTTGATTTAAGTAATCAGGCCAATGCAACTTTCAATTTTGCTTATCATATGTATGGCTCTGATATGGGATCGTTAATGGTGGAAGTTAGCACCAATGGAGGTAGTAGTTGGGTGAGTTTATGGAGCGAGAGTGGCGATAAAGGCAATCAATGGAAGACAGCGAGTATTAGCTTAAGTCCTTATGCTGGACAAAGTATACAATTGCGGTTTGTAGGCCTCACCGGACCATCATTCAGAAGTGATATGGCGATTGATGATATTTCCATCACAAGTGGTGGAAATGGTGGAGGAAACCCAACTCCTCCAGTTGCAGATTTTAGTGCAGATCGCTTTACTATACAAGAAGGACAAAGTATAAATTTCACAGACCTTTCTACTAATAATCCTACTTCCTGGAGTTGGACTTTCAATGGAGGTACTCCCGGAACAAGCAATCAGCAGAACCCTACCGTTTCTTACAGCACAGCAGGTATTTATACCGTTGTATTAACTGTGACAAATGCGGATGGTAGTGATACAGAAACAAAGACCAATTATATTACAGTCAGTACTACCCCTCCACCTCCAAATGGCAATGGCTGTACTGGTGGAATAACAAATTTCCCTTACAGTGAAGGCTTTGAGAATGGTCTAGGTGGATGGATTCAGGCATCTAATGATGATATGGATTGGACGATAGATTTAAACGGAACTCCATCAAGTAGTACCGGACCAAGCAGTGCAATTGAGGGGAATGATTATTTGTATACGGAAGCTTCGGGTGGGAATAGTAACTCTACAGCTATACTTACTTCGCCTTGTTTCGATCTTAGCAATATTGTAAGCGCCACATTTAGTTTTGGCTATCATATGTATGGCTCTAATATGGGTACATTGACTGTACAAATAAGCAACGATGATGGGGCCAACTGGACTGATTTGTGGCAGGAAAGTGGTAATAAAGGCAATCAATGGTTGAGTGCAAATCTTAATCTTGATTCATATGCTGGAGGAACCATACAGGTTCGATTTGTGGGCCTTACAGGTTCATCCTTTAGAAGTGATATGGCCATCGATAATATTAATCTTACGGCTTCTTCAGCAAGGCTTGCTAATGCAGAGGTAAAACCCGGTAAAGAGAATAAGGAAACCTATAGAGTTTATCCAAATCCTACTCGTAATAATCTTCTGTTAGAAATGACAAGTGCAAATTATGGACCACTGACTATTATCATAACAGATATTATGGGAAGGGAATTGATCCGCCAGAAGTTAGAACAGAATCCAGGGTTCAATAGCTACAATATAGATGTATCTGGCTTTGATGCCGGAACTTATATATTAATTGCATTGGATGATGAAAAACGAGTGATTGAAAGGTTTATAAAGAAAAATTGATTGATGTAAGTTGAGTATAAGCCACAGCTTGTACTCAACTTATTATTATTGTATCCAACTCTTGAAACCATGGACTTTCCATGGCTTCTTTTTTTGCCATACCTAATAAAAAACCTCCTCCACCTGCTCCACAAAGTTTTATGGAAATATCATTTTGATGAAGGGATGCTTCCCAAAGTTTTAGAGAATTGGTTGGAATCAATTGAGCCAAATGCTCGAATTGGAAGCGACTGATCTTTTCAAAATTTTTAAAAACGCTTTTATAGTTTCCAGACAAGAAGGCTGAAATGATATCGTCGATATAATGATTCAACTCTTCTGTTACCAACTTATGAAAAGAAGGGACTTCACATTGTGATAAAAACCAGTTGACAAGAGGAGCTGTTTTTCTTTCAGTATGAGTATCTAGTATGAAATAGAAAAAATCTGTTGATTCAAATGAAGGCATTTTTGCATCAGGTATACTTTCTATCCCTTTGGATGAGTGGATCAGAATACCTTTTCGTAAATAGATAATAAGAGGATCTATACCTGAACTTGAACCATGGAAAAAGCTTTCAATTTGTGCTAGTTGAGCCTTTAAATTGTTCAATGAAGAGTTTTTATAATCAGGCCCATAACGATGATAAATAGCTGCACACAAAGCTCCTGAACTTCCCAAACCGTATCCTGTTGGAATGCTTGATGCAAAATAAATGCCCTTTGATAGTTCATCTGTGAATCTATCAAGGTCTAAGTTGGTTAGTAGCTTTCCTCCGTTTTGAAGTTGTTTAAGATAGGCAAGCAGATCAGGAAGCTTTTGTTGTTTTTCTTTAAAATTAAATTTATCAAATTTCCATTTTGCCTGAAAATGAGGAAAAGGAATAGCGAGCGCGTTGGAGCCTTTTAAAACACTGTGCTCACCAAATAATAGTAGTTTTGATGGATAAATGGTTTCCATAGCTTTTAATTCGATGCTAGTAAATCGCTGTAGGAATGTTCTATGAGATGACTTTGCTTGATATGTAACAAGTCCATATAGTAGTTGCACTGCTGAAGTAATGCTTCATGCGTGTTTTTCTCAGAGCTATTAATCGCTTCTATTTCTACAAAGTTACCTAAGCCATCAACTTCATCAATATGGAACTTCACATTGTCAATAAAATAGATCTCTCTTTTCTTATCGACAATTATTTTAATGGGTAAAACCTTGATCAGTATTTCTTTTAGTCCCTGTTTTTCTACGGTAAAAAGGTTAACATCAGATGCTTTGGGGCCTTGT
>JBCBCD010000441.1:0-2832 GCA_038530915.1 Bacteroidota bacterium | reverse complement strand
CAGACTATTTTCAATATTCCCTTCTCTAAGCTTTAGTCTCCCATTTGGGACGCTAAAATAAGTATCTATCTGGTGATCTAAGCCTTTAAAATCAGCATTATGTTTTGATAATGTACTTCTTACCAATTCAGGATCAGGGCAATGTGCTTTTATTTCAATGTTCAACTTCTTCATGATGTAATAAATAAAAAAAGAGAAAAGGAAACCCTTTTCTCTTTTTCAAAAAAATATGAATTGATGAATTTTTATCGATTATTTGTCATCATCATCTTGCAATTGCTCTTTCAATTGAGAGAAAACATCAAGATCACCTAGCGTAGACTTTTCATTACCAGAATTAGTCTTTTTGATCGCTTGTCTTGCTTCTCTACGCTGCTCTTCTTTCTCTTTTCTCACTTCTTCTTCTGCTTTGCGCTTCAAATCTTCTAAGTACCTCAAGTGAGAAACCAAGATACGCTTATCGTCTCTATTGAATTCAATTACTTTTACTGTGATCACTTCGTCTTCTTCTGCTAAGATGCCATCTTCCTTCTTAATGTGTTTGATTGGAGCAAATGCTTCCAAACCGTATGGCAACTGCACGATAGCTCCTCTATCATCTCTTCTTAAAATCGTTGCTTCATGATAAGATCCTTCTGGGAATACAGTTTCAAAGGTATCCCATGGATTCTCTTCAAGCTGCTTGTGACCTAAAGAAAGTTTGCGGCTTTCTTTGTCAATCTCAAGGATGATGATATCTATTGTCTCACCTACTTTTGTAAACTCAGATGGGTGAGAGAAACGCTTCGTCCAAGAAAGATCAGAGATGTGTACCATACCACCGATACCTTCTTCCAACTCAACGAATACACCGTAAGGAGTAAGGTTTTTAACTTCACCAGAGTGACGACTGCCAGTTGGGAATCTCGTTTCGATGTCGCTCCAAGGATCTTTCATCAACTGCTTCAAACTCAATGACATCTTGCGATCTTCACGATCAATAGTCACCACCTTCGCTTCGTATTCCTGACCTAACTTGAAGTACTCTCTAGCATTGATAGGTTGGTTGCTCCATGTTACCTCAGAAACGTGGATCAAACCTTCAACACCTGGCATGATCTCAAGGAATGCACCATAATCTTCGATATTCACGATGCGACCTTTAACATTAGATCCTTCCTGAATAGCTTGATCAAGGATTTCCCATGGATGTGGTTGCAATTGCTTAAGACCAAGAGAAATACGTTTCTTGTTTTCATCAAAGTCAAGTACAACTACATTGATCTTCTGATTCAATTCTAATACTTCATTAGGATTGTTGATACGACCCCAAGAAATATCTGTGATATAAAGAAGACCATCTACACCACCCAAGTCAAGGAATGCACCGAAGTCGGTAATGTTCTTAACCAAACCTTCCAATACCTGTCCTCTTTCAAGGCTTGCAATGATTGCTTCTCTTTGTTCAGCAAGATCACTTTCAATAAGTGCTTTGTGGGATACAACGGCATTCTTAATTGTTTCATTGATTTTAACAACCTTGAATTCCATTGTTTTACCAACATACGAATCGTAATCGATGATTGGCTTAATATCAATTTGAGAACCAGGAAGGAATGTTTCCAATCCACCAGCATCTACAATCAAACCACCTTTCGTCTTACTAATTACTGTACCTTTGATTACCGTACCATTTTCGTAAGAATCTACAATGCTTTCCCAAGCTCGTAATAGTTTTGCTTTTCTTCTGGAAAGAATCAATTGACCTCTAATGTCTTCCTGTTGCTCGACATAAACATCAACAGAATCTCCAATTTTAAGGTCTGGGTTGTCACGGAACTCAGAAAGAGGGACCAAACCATCAGACTTATAATTGATGTCTAATACCACATCTCCATCCTGAATAGAAGTAACGAGACCTTTAACAATCTCATTTTCTAATACAGATGTCAAAGTTGCATCGTACTGTTTTAAGTAAGAGTCAATTTCATCTTGAGTGTAGGCAATGGATTGCTTTTTAGTGACGTTCCAGTCAAAATCATCATGAGCACCACCTACTTCAATTTTCTCTTCCAACAGCTTATCCAAATCTACTTCTTCTTCTGAGTTTTCTGTATCCTCTGTTTTTTCAGTGCTTTCTTCAGAGTCAGAAGTAGTATCTTCCTCAGTAGTTTCAGCTACGACTTCCTCGGTAGCCTCAGCTACAACCTCTTGAGTAGTTTCAGCTTCAGCTACAACTTCTGCAACAGTTTCTTCTACTTTTTCTTCTTGAGTCTCGGCTACTGCCTCCACTTCTTTAGTTTCTTCAGAAGCTGTATTTTCAGTAGCTTCTTCCTGTTGAGGGACATTTTGTTCCTCGTTTTCTAAATTTTGATTTTCTTCTAGCATTGAAAGAATGCTTTAGTGTCTAAAATATTAGACTGGTTAAACAATTAATTTTCGGACCGCAAAGGTAGCGTATTAAATGAAGAATAAAAAGGATAATCTATTGAAATTCAAAAAAATAATGAGATAGAAGTGTACTAGCATGAGAGGGAGTACGTGCTAAACCAAATAATTTCTCATAACTATGAACTGCTTTGTATGAATAAAGTTAGAAATGGAGAATGTTTTCACTATAAAGCGGGTTTTAGACTACCCTGTGAAGAATGAAAATTTGTATTTTGGCCATTATTAACAAATTTGTATTTGTTTAGCATAAATAAGCCATTAAATCTTATACAGCCACACCAATTAATTGTGGGTACAGACAAAAAGACAACCAAACAATATGACTGAAGAAAGACCGTGGTTGAAGCTCTACCAAGCAGGAGTTCCAGCCAATATTGATCCTGATGTTTATCCCAACGTAGT